>CAZAAF010000110.1:0-10582 GCA_964482575.1 uncultured Verrucomicrobiota bacterium
GGCTCCAGCCTGAACTCCAACGGGGTGTCCCGCACTCCAACGGCCCGCACAGTAAACCGGGCGTTGGAGTTCACGCTTCAGCGTGCTCCCCGGCGGTCGCGCCCTACCGGCCACTGCATCGAGACGCCTGATGACGAAACTCCGTGCGCGGAAACAAACGCATTGAGCCGGGGGCGCGCCAACTGGTATAAGCGCCGGACGTTGCCCGTCCCGAAGGCGGGCAGCCCGACCCTGATTCGTCTATGTGGATTGTCCAATTAGCCCTGCGCCGACCGTACACGTTTGTGGTCGCAGCGATCCTGCTGCTGCTGCTGACGCCGTTCATCCTGCTGCGCATGTCCACGGACATCTTCCCCGTCATCGACATCCCGGTCGTCAGTGTCGTGTATCAATACGCCGGCCTCGACGTGAAGGAGGTCGAGCAGCGGATCGTCTATATCTGCGAACGCTCGCTACCCACCACGGTCAACAACATCGAGCACATCGAGTCCAACACCTACAACGGCATAGGCGTCATCAAGATTTTCATGCAGCCCGGCACGTCGGTGGACGGCGGCGTGGCGCAGGTGACGTCCATCTGCCAGACGCTGTTGCGGACGCAGCCGCCGGGGCAGACGCCGCCGCTGGTGATCCGCTACAGCGCCTCGACGGTGCCGGTGTTCCAGTACAGTTTCAGCAGCAAGAAACTTTCCGAGCAGGAGCTGTACGATTTTGCCCAGAACCAGATTCGCGTGGGGCTCTCGGTGGTGCCCGGCGCGTCGGCGCCGTGGCCGTACGGCGGCAAGACCCGCCTCATCGCGGTGGACCTCGATCTGACGGCGCTCAAGGCGAAGAATCTCGCCCCGCAGGACGTGGTCAACGCCATCAATGCGCAGAATCTCATCATGCCCGGCGGCACGGCCAAGATCGGCCCGACCCAGTACAACATCGAGTTGAACTCCAGCCCCCGGGTGTTGAGCGAACTGAACGACCTGCCGATCAAGACCATCGGCGGCGCCACCATCTACCTGCGGGACGTGGCGCAGGTCCACGACGGGTACTCGCCGCAGCAGAACATCGTCCGCCAGGACGGCCTGCGCGGGGCGTTGCTGACGGTCTATAAGACCGGCGTCGTCTCGACGCTGGACGTGGTGCGGCGGGTGAAGGCCGTGATGCCGCGCATCCTCGCCACCCTGCCGCCGGAGATCGAGACCCGGGAGTTCGCCGACCAGTCGCTGTTCGTCCGCGCGGCGATCGATGACGTGGTGCGCGAAGGGACCATCGCGGCGGCGTTGACGGCGCTGATGATCCTGCTCTTCCTCGGCTCGTGGCGCAGCACGCTCATCATCGCGGTCTCCATCCCGCTCTCGGTGCTGGCGTCCATCGCGGTGCTCTACGCGCTCGGCGAGACCATCAACCTGATGACCCTCGGCGGGCTGGCGCTGGCGGTGGGCGTGCTGGTGGACGACGCGACGGTGGCAATCGAGAACATCCATCATCACATGACCACGGGGATTTCGCTGGAGGACGCGATCCTCGTCGGCGCGCAGGAGATTGCCCTGCCCGCCTTCGTCTCCACCCTCTGCATTTGCATCGTGTTCGTGCCGATGTTCTTCCTGACGGGGGTGGCGCGGCATCTGTTCGTGCCACTGGCGAAGGCGGTGGTGTTCGCCATGCTCGCCAGCTACATCATCTCGCGCACGCTGGTGCCGACGCTGGTGATGTGGTTCTACCGGGGCGTGAAACTCCACGGCACGCACGCGGACCATCATCACGCGCCGTTCTGGATCCGGCCGTTCCTGAAACTCCAGCTCCGGTTCGACCGCGGCTTCCTGCATTTCCGGGAACGCTACCGGGCCCTGTTGAGCGCCTGCCTGGAACAACGCGCGGCCTTCGGCAGCGTCTTCCTGATTTTCTGCCTTGGCTCGTGGCTGCTCGTGACCCAGCTCGGCGAGGATTTCTTCCCGAACGTGGATGCCGGCACCTTCCAGCTCCACCTGCGCGCGCGCAGCGGCACGCGCATCGAGGAAACCGCGAAGCTCGTGGACGAGATCGAGACGGTCATCCGCGAGGTCGTGCCGGCCGGGGAGATGCACGGCATCCTCGACAACATCGGCATCTCCAGCTCCGGCATCAATCTCACCTACAGCAACAGCGGCGTCATCGGCGTCGCCGACGCCGACATCCTCGTCTCGCTCAAGCCGGGCCACGGGCCGACCGACGGCTATGTCCGCCGGTTGCGCGACCGCCTGAACCGCGAGTTTCCCGGGACGCTGTTCTACTTCCTGCCGGCGGACATCGTCAGCCAGACGCTGAACTTCGGCCTGCCCGCACCGTTCGACGTGCAGATCGCCGGGCGCGACCAGGCGGCCAACCGCCGCATCGCGGCGAAGCTCGCGGAGAAAATCCGCCAGGTGTCCGGCGTGGTGGACGTGCGCGTGCACCAACCGGCCGACCTGCCGAAACTGCGCATCGCGGTGGACCGCACCAAGGCCTCGGGCATCGCCCTCACCGAGCGGCACGTGGCCGACTCGGTGCTCCTGAGTCTCAGTGGCAGCGGCCAGTTCCAGCCGGCCTACTGGCTGAACCGCAGCAACGGCATCCAGTACCTCATGGAATTCCGCGTCCCGGAGCACGCCATCGGGTCGCTGGAGGAACTGCAATCTATGCCGATCGGCTCGGCCCGGCCCGGGCAGGAGAGCGGTCAGATTCTGGCCAACCTGGCGACGCTGGACCGGACGACCGGCGAGGCCGTGGTGTCGCATTACAACACCATGCCGGTCATCGACGTCTTCGGCGGCGTCAGCGGCCGCGACCTCGGCGGTGTGTTGAGCGACATCGAGCCGCTGATCGAACAGGCCAAGACCGAGCTGCCGCGCGGTCACTACATCAGCCTGCGCGGTCAGGCCGACACGATGCGCACCAGCTACGTCGGCCTCATGGTGGGTCTGGTGATGGCCGTGGTGCTCATCTATCTGCTGCTGGTGGTGAATTTCCAGAGCTGGCTCGATCCCTTCATCATCATCACCGCCCTGCCCGGCGCGCTGGCGGGCGTGGTGTGGGGCTTGTTCCTGTCGCAGACCACGCTGAGCGTGCCGGCGTTGATGGGGGCGATCATGAGCCTGGGCGTGGCCACGGCCAACTCGGTCCTCGTCGTCAGTTTCGCGCGCAACAGCCTGCATCGCGGGGCCGATCCGCTCACCGCCGCGCTGGAATCCGGCGTGGGCCGCATCCGGCCGGTGTTGATGACGGCGATGGCGATGGTGATCGGCATGTTGCCCATGAGCCTCGGCCTCGGCGAAGGCGGCGAGCAGAACGCCCCGCTCGGCCGTGCCGTGATCGGCGGGCTCATCGTGGCCACCGTGGCGACGCTGCTGTTCGTGCCGGTGGTGTTCAGCTTCATGCACCGCCGCCGGACGGCGTCCGCGCCCGACGCCCCGCTGCAACCGGCGATGAAAACAAGTTAACCTTTTGATGCCATGCACTTATTGAGCGACACGCGTTTGCAATCATGAATCCGCCGCCAACCCCTCTTCAACCCGAACCGGCAACGACGCCCCGCGACGAGCGGCGCGTCCGGCTCGGCCCGATCGCGCTGGTGGCCGCCGTGCTGGTCGGGCTGGCGTTCGCGGCGGGCATGTTGCCCCGCATCCAGGCCCGGCAGGCGGTCGCGCGCGAGACGCGCGAACTCTCCGTCCCGACCGTGGCCGTGGTGACGCCGGTGCCGGGCGACGCCTCCGCGGGCATCGAGCTGCCGGCCGAGATCAAGGCGTTCGTGGAAGCGCCGATCTACGCCCGCGCCAGCGGCTACGTCAAACGCTGGCTGGTGGACATCGGCGCGCGCGTCGAGGCCAACCAGCTCCTGGCGGAGATTGACACGCCGGAACTCGACCAGGACCTTGCCCGCGCCCGCGCAGAACTGACCGAGCGCCAGGCCGCGCTCGAACTGGCCCGGACCACCGCGACGCGATGGACGGAATTGCTCAAGACCGCCAGCGTCAGCGAACAGGAGACCGCCGAGAAGAAGGCCGACCTCGCCCTCAAGGCCGCCATCGTCGAGGCCGGGCGGGCGAACGTCCGCCGGCTGGAGGAACTCAAGGCGTTCGCGCGCGTCACCGCGCCGTTTGCCGGGACGCTCACCGCGCGCACCACCGACGTGGGCCAGCTCATCACCGCCGGCGGCACCCGCGAATTGTTCCGTCTCGCGCAGACGCGCACGCTGCGGGTGTTCGTCAGCGTGCCGCAGACGATGGCCCTCAGCATCGCGCCCGGCCAGAGCGCCGAGATGACTTTGGCGGAACTGCCCGGACGGCGGTTCGAGGCGAAGATTGTCCGCACCGCCGGCGCGGTGGACGCCACCTCGCGCACGCTCCTCACCGAACTCTAGGTGGACAACGCGCGCGGCGAACTCCTGGCCGGCAGCTATGCGCGCGTCCGGTTCACCGATGTCAAGGTTCCCGCCCGGCTGACGCTCCCCTCCAACGCCCTGCTGTTTCGCGCCGAGGGGATGCAGGTGGGCGTGGTCGGCGCGGACGGCCGCGTGACGTTGCGCAGCATCAAGCTCGGCCGCGATTTTGGCCGGACGGTGGAAGTGCTGGAAGGCCTCACCGCCGCCGACCGTGTGATCCTGAACCCGTCCGACTCCCTGACCCAGGGCGCCCGCGTCCGTGTCCAGGACCTGTCCAAAGCCGCGGCGAAGCCGTAACTCCCGCCGGCGCGGATACTCCACGGATTTCACGGAGGGGAAGGAAAGCGGCAACAGGTGGCCGCGAAGGACGCGAATCAGCGCGAATGGGGACGGGCATTATCCACGGATTACACCGATTTCACGGAGGGGAAAACAGCGAACAGGTGCCCAAGTCGCCGCTCCCAGTCGGCTTCGCCTCTTCCCGTCTTCCCTGTTCAATGCCGCTGGCGCGTCAGGATCGAAACCACCGATGCACACCGATAAGCGTTGGTGGGAGCGGGCCCTTATCCATGTGAATCTGCGTTCATCCGTGGTTGCCACCCCCCCGCCAACCGCCGCTCCGAATCCGTGTCCGTCCGTGAAATCCGTGGACGACACTCCCCCACATGCCGGTCTCCTTGAACACGTGCGAGCCTGCGCGTTTCCGGAGCCGCTGCCAGTGCAACAGCGGCGAAAACGGGCCTGCGGCCACCGATGCAACACGTGTGAGGTTGACGCCTTTTCGCCCGTCAAAAACAGATGCCACAGTTATAGTGTACGAGTCCCTTCATCGACCCGGCCAAGAGGCGGTGAGGAGCGGTCCGTTGAAAAAAGAAGGAACGCCGTTGGAATCCTCCCCACTTGGTGAAAACCACGACTTGAACCGTCACGCTCTTCACGTCCATCCGGACCGTCGGCTTCAGGTCCAGCGCATAAGCCTCTTGCCGCGCGCCCGGTTTCATTTTCTGAAAGAACGCCGGCCCGGAATCCACCTCTGCAAACGCCTCGTCGAGACCGGTCCTGCCACAAATAATCCGTTGGTCATGATACAAGGCGTGCCATCTCAGGAGAAATTCATCGCCCATCAGCCAAAAGACTGCGAGCTGGAAGAATCCCTCTTCGCTTCCGTCGGTCAGTAGCTTTTCCTCGCAATACAAACCGCCGTATGAAGCCAGAACCTCTGCATTCCGCAGCGCATACATCCGTTTGCGAACCAACTCGGCCTCTTTCGCTGGAGACGCGTTGATGAGCGATTTAAGGGAGCCTAGAGGCTCCGCGTCGGTTTTTCTTGAATAGAGCACCGGGAAACTGCCCAAACCGCCTTCTTCCACCACAAAGTCCAGGCAATATCCCGATTGCATGGACAGGCGCGGCAGAACCGCCAGAAGCTTTTGCGAATTCATGCAGTCCCTCAGTTCCTTCATGCCCGGCTTTTCCGACGGGCTTATGCCCAACTTCCGAAAAATGTACGGGGACGAATACGATTCGAATAGCTTCACGACGGAATCCACCGTTGCCTGGCATTTCACCGGGTCGAGTTCCGCCTGCAACGACGCGCAAGAGAACAATCCAAACAGGCCACTGTGAAATAGCAGTTCCATCTCTTCTTCATGTGATTACCCCGGTAGTCATGACCTTATTCAGACGAGAACAGTTTCGAAAAAGGGGTCAGCCCAAAGTCCTTGCCATTCCCTCCTGTGCTGTTGGTTGTCCCGCATGTCAGTCTCCTTGAACGCCGGTGAGCCTACGCTTTTCCGGGGCCGTTGTCAGTACAATAGCGGACAAAAGCGGACGACACGCAGATGAAAACCATCCACGGAGGCGTAAAAAGAGGCCTCACGACGGGACGCGAAGGGGCGAGTTTGGCGGGTCGTTTACCCTGGGAAGTACGGGCGGCGGAACTTCTCCACCACCCCTACGAATGCCTGAGCGTGTCGCAAGACTGGACCTCGCCAACTCTGTCGTGCTAGAAACGATCAGGGTGCGCGTATTGCGAGGATGAATCCACCGAGACCGGGCTGGTTCCACAACTGCGACGCGGCACGACGCTGCGCGATGGCGCTGGTCGTGGCGTTGTTGTCGCTCGCCGGCATCGCGCGCGCGCAATCCACCAACGGCACGCCCGCCACGGTCAGCACTCTGCGCCCGCGCCTCGGCATCATCACGCTCATGGGCCACGACTTCATTCAGGTCAAGCCGCCCACGGGCGAACCGGTGAAATACCTGGTCACGAACAACAGCCAGATTGGCACGCCCGAAAATCCGCTGAGCATCGCCGCGTTCCGGATCGGGAACCAGGTGACGTTGACGGCGCAACCGGGTGAGAAGGAGATGGAAATCTTCGAACTCTTCCCCGGCGATGAGCGGATTTATTTTATGAACCCCAAACGCCCGCAGCGGGCGCCGGGCGATGCGCCGGTCCGCGCCGGGAACATCATGCTCATCCAGAAGGACCGGCTCGTGCTCCGGACCACAGGGAGCTTCGATTTTGAATACGCGCTCACACCCAAGACCCAGTTTGGCGACAAGGCCACGCCGCGGAAGGCGTCGTACTTCCGGGCCGGGAACATGGTGAAAATCCTGGGCCGGCAGGACCCCGAGGGCAACCTCGCGGCCACCCAGGTGATTCCGTTCCTCCGGGACGTCGGCTCGCGGCATCAGGCGAAATCCCCGCTGGAGATTCCCGAGACAATGAATCCCATCCCGGAATGCAGCGGCTGGATCGTGGTGGTGACGGAAGTCCGGGTGGAAATCCGGACCAAGAGCGGGCAGCTATTCGGTTATCTCCTGACGCCCGACACGCGTTTCGGCACACCGATGGACTCCTCAAGCCAGGGCCAGTTCAAACCGGGGAATTTTGTGAAGCTTAACGCCGTCAAGACCGCCGAGGGATCGTTCGAGGTGAAGCGAATCGCCCTGGCGGATTACCGAAAGTAGCCAGGTCAAGGAGGGACGCAGGGTTCAGTCCCGTAATTTCCGGTCTTCCACTATTCGACTCGAGGCACGGCATTTGCAACGCGCCGGGTACTTGCAGCGACAACGGTTGGAAGACACGCTAAAGCGTGAACTCCAACGGGGCGAATCCGTGTCCATCCGTGAAATCCGTGGATTTATATCCCCTTTTCGCGCTTTTCCCCTCCGCATTTGCGGCAAAAAAACACGAATGGCCCTGAATGGGCCGTTTTCACCCGGGATCGGCGCTCCGGGGTTGGTTTTGGCCCTCAATTTCGGAAAAGATGGCGGCGCAGGGCACGGCATGGGTGCGATTGGAGCTTCGGGAACCCCACAAAAACACCTGTTTTTGTGGGGAAAATAGAAATGGCGGGAGCGACGGGACTCGAACCCGCGGCCTCTTGCGTGACAGGCAAGCGCTCTAACCAGCTGAGCTACGCCCCCGCCCGGGGGAAAAGCGTCCTGTGAGGGTATTCAGGCGCGCGACGAAGTCAACTGGAAACCTTTCCCAATCTCTGATAAGAATGTCCGCCTATGGACCGGCTGAAAGCCCTGAAGCAAGCACAACGCATCGTGGTGAAGATCGGCACCGGGTTGTTGACCAACGCGCAGAAGCAGTTGGACCTCGCCCGCGTGACCGCGCTCGCCGACCAGATTGCCGCCCTCCGGCGCAGCGGCCGCGAGGTCGCCGTGGTCTCCTCCGGCGCCATCGGCGCGGGGATGGCCGAACTCGGCATGACCGCCCGCCCGACGGAACTGCCGGAGCTGCAGGCCTGCGCCGCCATCGGCCAGTGCAAGTTGATGTCGCTCTATGCCGAGGCGTTCGCCCGGCACAAGCTGCATGTGGCCCAGATTCTCCTGACGCACTCGGATCTCAGCGCCCGGACGCGGCACTTGAACGCCCGCGAGACGCTCAACACGCTGCTTGCGCGCGGCGTGGTGCCGATCATCAACGAGAACGACACCGTCTCGGTGGCGGAAATCCGGTTTGGCGACAACGACCGTCTGGCGGCGCTGACGGCGGCGCTGCTGCCGACCGACCTGCTGGTCATCCTGACCACGGCGCAGGGGTTGATGACGAAGCCGGACGGGACGGGCGAGCGCATTCCGTGGGTGGAACGCGTGGACGCGTCGGTGATGAAACTTGCGGGCGGCACGACAAGCGCACAGGCCGTGGGCGGCATGAAGTCGAAGCTGCAGGCGGCGAAGATTGTGTATTCGGCGGGCATCCCGCTGGTCATCGCCAACGGCCGCGCCGCGAACGTGCTGGCGGACGTGCTGGCCGGCAAGGATGTGGGCACCTTTTTCGCCGCAGCATCCACCCGGATGGAGGCGCGCAAGCGCTGGATCGCCTTTTACCGCCATCCCGCCGGACACCTGGTGGTGGATGCGGGCGCGAAACGGGCGTTGACGGCCAAGTGTTGCAGTCTGCTCGCGGGCGGCATCAACGAGGCGGGCGGCGAGTTCCGGGCGGACGACGTGATCGAAATTCGCGGCCCGGACGGCGTGGAGTTTGCCCGGGGCGTGGCGCGATTTTCGGCCGCGGAGGTGCGGAAGCTGATCGCCGCCAGGGGTGGCGAGGTCGCCGCGGTGCTGGGGCGCAAGGTCAAACCGGAAGTTGTCCACCGCGACGACTTGGTGTTACTGTGACGGCATCGTGAGCATCCAGGACGACATCCGAACGCTGTGTGACCAGGCGCGCGCCGCCGCGCACCAGCTCGCCGTGTTGACCACGGCGCAGAAGAACCAGTGTTTGCAGGCGATGGCCGACGGCCTTCTCCGCGACGCCGACATCCTCAAGGAAGCCAATATCCAAGACCTCGGGGCCGGACGCGCCGCCGGGCTGTCGGCGGCGATGCTGGACCGGCTGGCGCTCACCGACAAGCGGATCGCCGCGATGGCCGCGGGCCTCCGCGACGTGGCCGCCCTGCCCGATCCCGTGGGCCGCGTGCTGGACGAGCGCACCCGCCCGAACGGCCTGCGCCTCCGCAAGGTAGCCGTGCCGATCGGAGTCATCGCTTTCATCTATGAGTCGCGGCCGAACGTGACCGCCGACGCCGCCGGGCTCTGCCTCAAGGCGGGCAACGCCGTCATCCTGCGGGGCGGCAAGGAAGCCATCGAATCGAACCGGGTCATCGCCCGCACGCTGCTGGAGAGCGGCGCGCGCGCCGGGCTGCCGGCCCATGCCGTGCAGCTCGTCCAGACCACGGACCGCGACGCCGTCCGCGAACTGGCGCAGGCCACCGGGCGGGTGGACGTGATCATCCCGCGCGGCGGCGAGGCGCTCATCCGCGCCGTGGCCGAGAACGCGCGGGTGCCGGTGATCAAGCATTACAAGGGCGTCTGCCACGTATTCGTGGACCGCGAGGCGGACTTCGACATGGCCGAGCGGATCGTCCTCAACGCCAAGTGCCAGCGTCCCGCCGTCTGCAACGCGATGGAGACGCTCCTGGTGGATGCCGCGGTGGCCGCAGCCTTCCTGCCGCGCATCACGCAGGCGCTGCTGGCGCAGAAGGTGGAACTGCACGGCGACGAGACCGTCTGCCGGGCCGTGCCCGCCGCGAAGGCCGCGACGGAAGCCGACTGGTCCACCGAATACGGCGATCTCATTATTAATATCCGCGTCGTGCCGGGCGTGGAGGCGGCGATTGCGCACATCAACCGGTACGGCTCGCAGCACAGCGACGCCATCGTCACACGCAACGGGGCCACCGCCGGGCGTTTCCTGCGCGAGGTGGATTCCGCCACGGTCTATCACAACGCCAGCACGCGGTTCACCGACGGCGGCGAATTCGGCATGGGCGCGGAGGTGGGAATTTCCACGGACAAGATCGGGGCGCGCGGACCGATGGGGCTCGAGGAACTGACCACCTACAAGTGGCTCGTCGAGGGCGCCGGGCAGGTCCGGGAATGAGCGCGCCGGTCGTTCAGGACGGACTGCAACGCGCCCGCGCCGTCGCCGCGGCAATGCCCCCGGGCGGTTTGTTCGCGGGGGAAACGTGGCGGATTGCGCCGCAGGCCTTTCCCCTGCCCCCCGCATTTGTCGCGGAACTGCAGGCGCTCGGCCATCACCTGCTCGCCTTCTATCGCGCGTGCAACCTGCTCTACCGGTTCAGCGTGCGCGGCTCGCAGCCGGCATGGATTGCGCAGTATCTCGATGCCGGCAAACCGGCGTCGCTGGTCGAAGCCTCGCGCCTGAACCGG
>CAZAAF010000111.1:0-10575 GCA_964482575.1 uncultured Verrucomicrobiota bacterium
TGTTCCCGACGGCATTGTCTTTGACCTTGTCGAGAAACGGCTCTGGGTTGCCGAGAGCGGCAATGCACGGCTGGGGTTCTACAAGCTCGGCGAGTGATGGTGAGGGGAATCCGCGGTGTCGTGAAGTCCCGGGATGTCGGACGTCGGGAATATTTTCTCCACCGCTTTGCCACCCCGTGACCCCGTTCTCCGGTCTTCCGTTATTCCATGCCCACGTACACGCGCGGTACGCGTTTCGTAATCGACGTCAGGGTCTCCCACGGAATGGTGCCCGCCCGCGCCGCCAGTTCCACCGCCGTGATGCAGTCCGGACCCTGCCGGCCCACGAGCACGACTTCCTCGCCGGCGCGCAGGTCGCGAAACCCTTCGTCGCTCACGTCCACGATCGTCTGGTCCATGGTCACCCGGCCGAGCACCGGGCAGCGATGGCCGCGGATCAGCACCTCGCCGCGGTTGGAGAGGTCGCGCGAGTAGCCATCGCCATACCCTGCGCCGACGATGGCCACGCGCATGGGTTGCTGTGCCACAAAGGTTCGTCCGTAGCTGACGCTGCGTCCCGCCGCGATGCGTTTCACCAGCGTGACGCGAGTCTTGAAACTCAGCGTGGGGTGCAGGGATGGCATCGGCGGCAGTCCCGGTGGCACAACGCCGTACATCATCGAGCCGGGCCGCACGACATTGAACAACGACCCCAGCCGCCGCCCCGCGCCAACATTCAGCAGGCCCGCGGAGTTGTCCGCGTGCCGCAGCGGAATCCGTACGCCCACCCGCCTTATGACGGTGCGGAATTTTTCGACTTGTTCCATCGAAAAGACCGCATCCTCATCCGCCGACGGGAAATGTGTGTAGATGCCCTGCAACTCCAGGTTTGGCATGGCCGCGATCCGGCGGATGGGGTTGACCGCCTCCTCGTGCCAGAAACCCAGCCGCCCCATGCCGGTGTCCAGTTTCACATGAACCGCGAGCGTCTTCTTTTGCCGGGCCGCCTCGCGTTGGAACCGGCGCGCCTCCTCAAGGGAACTGAGCGTCGGCATGATGTTGTGGCGCACGGCGGGTTCCACCTCGCTGGGCAGGCTGGCGCCGAGGATCAGCACCGGCCAGCCGGCGCCGACCGTGCGCACGCCGAGCGCCTCGTTGATCGTTGCCACGCCAAAAATGTCCACGCCGCCGTGCATCAGCGCACCGGCGATCTGCGGCAATCCGTGTCCGTAGGCGTCCGCCTTCACCACGGCCAGGATCTTCACGCGCGGCCCGACCCGGTGGCGGATCCACGCCAGGTTGTTCCGCAACGCGTCGAAGTTGACCTCGACCCAGGTGCGATAGACTTCAGAGGGGTTCATGGAAAAGTGAAGAGTGAGGAGTGGGGAGTGAAAAAATCAAGTTTGTGATCCATCCCGCCGAACGCCGGACGCGGATTTATGGATGATTCATGACCTTCTTGTAACTGGTTTCCCTCAAATAGATCGGCTCCACTTTCTCGTCGCCGCGACCCTGGGCGGTCCATCGTTGCTCGGCAAGTTCGCCGACAAAGGCCGCGCGCGGGTGGATGTTCGCATGCGGAAACTGTGCGAGCGGACCCAGCCGCCGCCGGATGTCCGGCTCATAGCGTTGGATTTCCGGCCCGACAAAGAGCGTGGTCTCCTTCACCAGGGTGCTGAGCGCATCGAGCGGGACGATTTGCAAGGGCACCACCGGTTGGCCGGCTGACGTCATCGCGAAGTAAACCTCCTCGCGTCGCGCATCCACCACGACGGCCACGGCGTTGTTGCCGCCGTGTTCGAGCAACAGGGCGTCCACGCTGCCCGCGCCCACCAGCGGGTGGCCGTGCGCCAGCGAGAAGCCTTTGGCCCCGGCGATGCCGACGCGGATGCCGGTGTAGCTGCCGGGCCCCAGCCCCACCGCCCACAAGTCCACGTTACACGGGGCCAGGCCGTGCGCCCGCAGCAATTCGTCGGTGGTCGGCAGCAGCAGGGACGAATGCTGTTGTTGCGTATCCAGCGTGCGCTCGCCGAGCAGGTGCCCGTCGCGTCGCAGCGCGACCGAGCCGACGGGGCCGGAGGTGTCAAAGGCCAGGGTGATCATGGTGTTGGTTTTCCAACGCTGTCGTCCGTGTTTCCCGTGCCGCGCACGGTGATTCGCCGCTCGTTTTCATCGAGAATCTCAATCCCGATGCGCACGGCATGTGCCGGCAGGACACCGCCGAGGTTCTCCGCCCACTCGATGATCGTCCATCCGTTGGGGGTGAGTTCCTCCTCAATGCCAATGTCCACGGCTTGCTGAGGCTGGTCCAGCCGGTAGAGGTCCACGTGATACAGCCGCCGGCCGTCACGGGCGGCGTGTTCGTTGACGAGTGTGAATGTCGGACTGGTGATTGTATCGGTCACGCCCAGACCGCGGGCGATGCCCTTGGTGAGCGCCGTCTTGCCCGCGCCGAGGTCGCCACTGAGCGCGACCACCGTGCCCGCCGGCCAGCCGGCGGCAAGCCGTTCGCCCAGTGCCAGGGTCTCCGCGGCGCTGTGGGTCAGATGGATGGCGGGGGTTGCGCTCATCGAAAATGATCGTAACCGGTTTCGCCCAGCGGCCGGCTCCGGCCCTGTGCGTCGGCGAGCACCATGCCCCGGCCACGCACGATGGTCCCGATCCGGGTCAACGCCAGGCGCGGGAACTTGCGGTGCCACGCGGTTTGCAGCCGATGTGTTGCAGCGGCCGGCGCGGTGAAAAGCAGTTCGTAGTCCTCGCCATCGCCAAGCGCGCGGGCCAGCGAACCGCCCGCCGCGGGCGTCATCGGGATGGCCGGTGCCGTCAACCGCGCGCCGACGCCGCTCTCGCGGCAGATGTGGCCGAGGTCGCGCACCAGGCCGTCGCTGATGTCGATCATGGCGCGGACGAAACCGTGTGTCGCCAGCCATTGGGCCTCGGCGATGCGCGGGGTGAAGGTCAGGTGTTTGCCGGCAATGGAGCCGCCGAGCGCGCCCGTGACGAAAACTGCGTCGCCCGCCCGCGCACTGGAGCGCAGCCGCATCGCCGCCGGTTCCACCTCGCCCGCCAGCGCCACGTTCAGCCAGAACCGGTCGGGTGTTCGCACGGTCTCCCCGCCGACAATGGCGACGCCAAACTTGTTTGCCGCCGCGGTCAGCCCACGATAAATCTCCCGGACAAATTTTACCGGCATTTCCCCGCGCAGTGCCACGGTCACGAGCGCCCACCGGGGCTGGCCGGCCATGGCCCCGATATCACTCAGGGGGCGCGCCATTGCCTTCCAGCCGATCTGGAACGGCATCGCCCGCCGGTCAAAATGGATGCCCTCGACGACGGCGTCGGTTTTCAGCAACAACAGGCGACCGTTGGCACTCCGACCGAGCCGCACGGCAGCGCAGTCGTCGCCAATGCCGAGGCGCACACCGCGCCCGCGCGGCAATTGCCGCTTCAAAAGAGCGACAAGGCCGCGTTCGCCGAGCTGGCGGAGGGTCGTCTTCATGATTTGGGGACGAGCGCCAGGAAAACGAGGGTGGCGGTATTGAACAAGGCGTGGATGGTGATGGGCACCAGGATCGTGCCGGTAATCTCGTACGCCAGTCCCAGCATGGCCCCGAGCACAAAGATGGGTACCGACGCGTGGAGGTTGAGGTGGATGACCGCAAATACGAGCGACACCGCGGCCAATCCGCCCGCGACGCCCAGCCGTTGCTTCAGGGCCGGATACATGAAGCCGCGGAAAAAGGTCTCCTCAAAGGCCGGCGCGATGGCGGCGGCCAGCGCAAGCAGGTAGCCGCGCACCAGCGGGCTTTTGGCGCCACGAATCATCTTCAGGATATCCTGTTCCTCCGGCGTGATGCCGAAGGCCAGCAACACCTGCTGCCAGAGAAACATGGTTCCGTAAACCACCGGGAACACCATCAGGCACAATAAAACCGCGCGCCCCATCGCGGGCCCGAGGGGGCCGCGTTTCAGCCCGAAGGCACTGGCCAGGGGGATGCCCTGCCACCGCAGGAAAAGGGCGATGAACAACAGGCCGGCCACGTCAAACGTGAATCCCATCATCACCGCTTGCACGGTTGTGAGATCATCCTTGGGGAACCAATGCAGCTTGACGGCGGCCAGCGCGGCCAGCAGGCCGAGCGACCACGAAAAAAGAATGCCCCCGCTGACCAGAGCCAGCGCGCGCAATCCCCAGGGTTTGGATTCCAACGCCATCGCCCGAAATATGGAAGCCGCCGCTTTTGAAAGCAACGGGAAAGGTGAGGAGGGGCATCCGTGATTCGGGATTCGCAACGCGTGACATGGGGCGGGGGATGAGGGATGGGTGTGGACGGACAACGGGGCGCAGGATGTTCGCCTTGCGGAACAGCCAATTCCAGCGCCAGGGGCGGCGGAATCGCCTGCCCGGGAGGCGCCTTGCGGATGACGGATTTGCGAAAGCCGCCGTTTTTTCGCCTGTTCCTGTCGCCGCCGTTCCTCTATCTTCCCCCCATGCCTTTTTCAAAACTTGGTTTGTCACAACATGCTCTTCAGGGTGTCAAGGCGGCGGGTTACACCGAGCCGACACCGATTCAGACGCGCGCCATTCCCTTGGTGCTCGCAGGCCGGGACATTATCGGCAGCGCCCAGACCGGCACGGGCAAGACCGCGGCGTTCGCGCTGCCCATCATCACGAAGCTCGGCCAGCA
Organism: uncultured Verrucomicrobiota bacterium; assembly: GCA_964482575.1. GTDB lineage: Bacteria > Verrucomicrobiota > Verrucomicrobiia > CAIQCK01 > CAIQCK01 > CAIQCK01. The sequence goes on from CAZAAF010000111.1 coordinate 4,668, forward strand.
CGGCAAATTGCGCGCGCTGGTGCTGGAGCCGACGCGCGAGCTGGCGGCCCAGGTGGAGACGGCGTTCCGTGATTACAGCCGGTTCACCAATTTGTGCGTGGCGGTCATTTACGGCGGCGTGGGGTACGCCGCCCAGGAGAAGGCGTTGCGCGAGGGCGTGGATATCATCGTGGCCACGCCGGGCCGGTTGCTCGACCACATGGGGCAGGGCCGGTGCAAGCTGGGGGACATCGAGTTCCTGATTCTTGACGAAGCCGACCGGATGCTGGACATGGGCTTCCTGCCGGACGTGAGGCGCATCATCGACCGCTGCCCGGAGCGCCGCCAGACGATGCTGTTCTCGGCGACGGTCCCGCCGGAGATCGCCACCATGACGCAGTGGGCGTTGAAGAATCCCGAAAAGATTGAAATCGGCCGCCGCCGCTCGCCCGCCGAGACCATCCGGCACGCGCTCTATCCGGTGGCCGACGACCAGCGCGATGAACTGTTGGTGGAACTGATGAAGCGCACGGAGTTCGACTCGGTGCTCGTTTTCTGCCGCACCAAGGACCGTGCCGATCACGTGGCCGGGATGCTCCACCGCGCCGGCCATACCGCCACGGTGTTGCACTCCAACCGCACGCAGAGCGAACGCGAAAACGCCCTCCGCGGTTTTCGCGACGGCCGCTTCGAGGTCATGGTGGCCACGGACATCGCCGCGCGCGGACTGGACATCGTGGACGTCAGCCACGTCATCAACTACGACATGCCGCAGCATGCGGAGGATTATGTCCACCGCATCGGCCGCACCGGCCGCGCACTGGCCACCGGCGACGCGTTCACCATCATGACGACCGAGGACAAGAAGCAGGTCCATGCCATCGAGTTTTTCATCGGGGCCGCGATCCCGCGCGTGAAGCTCGACAACTTTGCCTACAAATACACGACGCTGCTCGACCCGGAGGCGGAAAAACGGTTGCGTACCATGGGCCGGCGGCGTCGGTAGGTGGATTTGGGAAAAGGAAGTTCTGGCGTCATGGCGTCCCGGAGCGACGGCGTAATGGACAAGACCGACAAACCCGACCCCTCCTCGCCGCAGCACTCCGCAACCCCGCCTTCGTCCATGGTCAAGTCCACCGGCGCGCTCGGGGTGGCGACGATGACCAGCCGCGTGCTGGGGTTGGTGCGCGAGACGGTGTATGCGTGGTTCATGGGGCAGGGGCTGGACGCGTCGGCGTTTTATATCGCGTTCACCATTCCCAATCTCTTCCGCCGCCTGCTGGGCGAGGGCGCGTTGAGCGCGGCGTTTGTGCCGCTGTTCACGGAGCGGTTGCAGAAGGACGGCAGGGAGGCGGCGTGGCGCGCGGCGAGTGCCGTGACGTCCGCCGTTGCCGCCATTCTCGTCGGTACCACGCTGCTGGTGGTGGGCGCCCTCTGGCTGGTGTTGTCGATGGCCGACCTGGGCGAAAGCGCACGGCTCATCCTGCGGCTGACGGCCACGATGTTCCCTTACATGATTTTCATCTGTCTCGCCGGGCTGGCGATGGGGATGCTCAACTCGCTGCGGCACTTTTTCGTGCCCGCGTTCTCGCCGGTGTTGATGAACATCGTGCTGATTGCGTCGGTGTTTGTCCTGTGCCCGTTGTTCGGCCGGACGCTGCATACGCAGGTGATGGGGCTGGCAGTCGGTGTGGTGATCGGGGGGGTGGTGCAGCTTGCCTACCAGGTGCCGCAACTCTGGCGCGAGGGTTGGCGGCCCCGCTGGTCGCTGAACTGGCGCGATGAAGCGCTGCGGCAGGTGGCCCGGCTGATGGCACCGAGCATCGTCGGCGTCGTGGCCTACCAGATCAACGTCATCGTGGCCCGCCTGCTGGGATTGTGGGTGGGCGATTACGTACCCGCCGCGTTGAACAATGCCGACCGGTTGATGGAACTGCCGCAGGGGGTGTTCGGCGTGTCGCTGGCCACCTACATGCTGCCCACGCTCTCGGCCATCGCCGCCCGCGGTATCATGGACGATTTTCGCGCCGAGATTAGCCGCGCGATGCGGTTCCTGATGACGATCACCGTGCCGGCGACGGTCGGTCTGATCGTGCTGGGCGAGCCGATTGTGCGCCTGTTGTTCGAACGCGGGCGGTTTGACGCCGACAGCACGAGACACTGCGCGTTTGCGTTGCAGTTCTCGGTGATCGGCCTGACGTTTTATTCCAGCACGAGCATCCTGGCGCGGGCGTTCTATGCGATGAAGGATACCAAGACGCCGATGTATGTCGCGCTGGCGTCGATGGTGGCCAATATCGGTTTTTCACTCTGCCTGATGTGGCCGCTGAAGGAAGGCGGGCTGGCCTTGTCCAACTCGCTCGCGGCGGCGCTGAACGCGGTCGTGCTGTTCCTCCTGCTCCGCCGCCGCGTCGGGTCGCTGCACGGCGGGGCACTGGCCTCGGCGGCGGTGCGGATTGCGCTGGCGGCGGTCATCATGGCGGTGGCGTGTTGGGGCGCCCACCATTGGCTGGCGGACCGTCTGGGGGCGACGACCTTCCTGAACAACCTGGCGCTGGTTCTCGGCCCCATTGCGGTGGGCGTGGCGGTTTATTTTGCCGCGGCGTTCGTGCTCGCGGGCGAGGAAGTCCGCGCCATCGTCCATGGCCACCGACGGGGGTGATGGCGCATGGCCGACCTCAACCGATTCGCCGCCCAACTCCGCGACGTGCCGACCAAGCCGGGCGTCTATCTTTTCCGCGACCGGCTGGGCAAGGTGATCTACGTCGGCAAGGCATCCAGCCTGCGCCGGCGATTGCAGCAGTATTTCCAGCCGTCGCGCAGCCAGACGTGGGACCGGAAATTCAAGGCGCTGGTGGATTCGATCGAGGCGTTTGAGTTCCACATCGTCCGCAACGAGCCGGAGGCGCTGCTGCTCGAAGGCAAGCTCATCAAGGAATTCAAACCGCGCTACAACGTCAGCTTCCGCGACGACAAGCGGTTCCTGCTGGTGAAGGTGGACCTGCGCGAGGAGTGGCCGCGGTTCCGGTTTGCGCGGCTGAAGAAGGACGACGGGGCGCGTTACTTCGGGCCGTATGTTCACGCGACGGCACTGCGCAAGACGGTCGGTTTCCTGCGGAAGAAATACGGCGTGTTGACGTTCGGCCGCGGCGCGCCGACGGATCGCGAGTTGAAGTATTCCAGCTATCAGGTGCCGGCGCGGCTGAGCGACTGCACGCCGGAGCAATACCGCCAGCGCATTGGGCAGGCCTGCGCGTTTCTGGAGGGGCAGCACAAGGAATATCTCACGGAGATCGAAAAGGAAATGCAGGCGGCGGCGGCGGCGCTGGAGTTTGAAAAGGCCGCCGAACTGCGCGACGTGCTGGAGGGGTTGCAGGATACCGTGGTGATGAAGACGCGGAAGTTTGCGCACGAGCTTCCGGTGGCGATTGACGCCGATGCCGAAATGGCGGAACTGCGTGGCGTGCTCGGTCTTGCGGTGCCGCCGCGCGTCATCGAGGGGTTCGACATCAGCCATATCAGCGGCACGCACAGCGTCGGTTCGATGGTGCGTTTCCGGGACGCGCGGCCGGACAAGGACCACTACCGCCACTTCCGCATCAAGACCATCGAGGGTGTGGATGACTTCGGGAGCATTCGCGAAATCGTCGGCCGCCGGTACCGGCGCATTCTCGACGAAGGCGGGGCGATGCCGGATGCGGTGTTGATTGACGGCGGCAAGGGGCAGCTCGATTACGCGCGCGCCGCGCTCATCCAGCTCGGCCTGCCGTCACTGCCGGTCTTCGGGCTGGCGAAGGAACACGAGGAGATTTTCCTGCCCGACCGCGCGGAACCGGTCCGGCTGCCGGACAATTCACCGGCGTTGCGGCTGGTGCGGCGCATTCGCGATGAGGCGCACCGGTTTGCGCAGAAATACCATTTCCAGCTTCGCAAACAGCGGATCGCCGAGAGCATCCTGGATGATTTTCCCGGCATTGGAGGGAAACGGAAACAGGTGTTGCTGAAAACCTTCGGCTCCGTGAAACGCCTGCGGGCTGCGACCGTCGAGGAGATCGCGGCCGTGCCGGGATTCGGCGGCAAGACCGCAGCAGAGTTGCGGAAGTTTCTCGATGATCACGCGCCGGCGACGGGCGGGGACGAGGTGGACGACGCGTCTGCCATGTCCTGACCGTGAACGCGGTTACGGTTTGGCCTGCGTCTTGAGTGCCAGTTCCCAATCCCGCTCGCCGTTGAGCCAGATGTGGTATTCGGCAATCGCGGCGATGAGGAACGCATGGCTGCCCGCATCGCTGAGTTCGTCATCGGCGCTGGCGGGGGACGGGCCGGAGGGGATGACGGTGGGCACATAACCCTTGTCGTTGAACACCTTCTGCCAGTAGCGCAAGCCATCCACCAGTTCCAAGGCCAGCCGCGCACGCACGGTTCCCGGCTGGCTCAGGAACAGCAGGCTGAAGGGTGTGCCTTCATCGAAGCGTGCGATCCACCGGCTGTCCTCGACGGCGTTCAGCCATCGGGTTTGTGTTTTGACCAGGGTGAACGGGATTTCCAACTCGGTGCGATTGTTCGGCAGGGGCGCGGCCACCAACTGCAGTTTCGCCCCCTTGTTGTTGACGGCGGTGGCGTGGCCAGCGGCGTCGATCGACACCGTGGTGCTCGTATTGTCCCCGGAGGTTGCGGATGCCAGCAACAGTTTCATCGGTCGGCGCGCGTGCACACGCAGGCTCGACGGGGTCCATGCCATTTCCACCGGGCCGCTTTCGGCGAGCACGGGCAGTTCGGCAGAAATCTCGCTGATGCGCGCATCCACTGCGTGGCGCTGGCGATACCAGCCTTCCCACACCCCGGGAAATGCGTCCATCAGTTGCAGGGCGATGGCGGCTCCGCAGAGCAGCATCGGTCCATGGTGCGACCCAAGGCCTGCCGCGTTGCGTTTGTCCGAGTGGTAAAAAGCGAGTTTGTCGGCAACCATCAGGGACGGATCGTCAAATGGTGTCAGCCCGGCCTGGCGGGGGGCGTCGTCGTTCCACAGATCGGCCAGCCGCAGGGCCGTGTACACGGTGTTGATGAACTGCTTGGCGAAGCCGGGGCTGATCGGTTGCAGGGGTTGGGTCAGCACGTGCATCCGGTAGTTGATCATCGCCTGTTCCAGGGCCGCCGCCGGGCTGTTGGTCCGGTTGGAAAAGATGGCGGCGCTCAGGATGTCATCCGAACCGTCGTAGTTTTGCCATGGGATCAACGGGAGACATCGCGCCTGCAGCGTATCGTCGTTGCCCAGCATGGCGGCGGTGATGCCCAGCGGCAGCGGCACGGTCGGGTCCCCGTAACAGGCCCGGTCCCCGCGAAGCAGACTGGTGACGACATCCGTCACCTTGCTTTCCGGGCACAGCGGACCGGCGCTCATGAGCATCGCGGCGATATCCGTGGCTAGGGCGTTGCTGGTCATCCGCGGCGGTTTGGCGAAGCCCATGACCGCGTTGCCATTGCGCGCGATGGCGGTCCCGTCGCTCCACCACAACGGGCAGATGCCCTGGCTGACGCCAAAAAGCTTGTCGCTGCCGGTCAGGACTTTTTCGTAGAACGGCAGCGGGTATTTTTTCAACACGTTCAGCGCCCACGCCTCCCGCGTCGCACGGTGGTACAGGCAAAGCGCATCCGCGAACCACGCGCCGTCGCCCATCATGTTGCGGTCGGTGTCCATCACCCACCGCCCGTCGTGGGGGCGATACCATTTGAACACCATGCCGTCCTGGAGGGACTTGGGGTCGCGCTGGATGTGGTGGGCGATGACATAATCGCTCAGGTCGCGCGCGAACCGGCGGAGTTCGTTTTGCGTCCAGGGGGGGGTGGCGCGGCCCGCCAGCGGCGCCCAAAGGCACATCCCGAGGGCCAGGAGACATGCCGTGCGCCGGAGGCGCCGCTTGTTCGCGTT
>CAZAAF010000112.1:0-8829 GCA_964482575.1 uncultured Verrucomicrobiota bacterium
AGCGCAATCGCAACGTGATCCTTGCGGACTGCCATATTTATCACAATCGCGGCATCGGCGTGTTCTACGACAACGTGAACCTGCACCAGTCAAATATCAGCGGTTGTCACATCAGTTACTGCGCCGGCGGGGGTGTGGTTTCGCGCGGCGGCGATGTCCGGAACATCCAGATTGGCGCTTGCGACATCGAGATGAACATGCTCCCCGACGTGCCGCCCACTGCCAACGTGTTGATAGACTGCACCGGCAGCCGGAGTGGCACGGGCGAGGTTGAAATCTCCGGTTGCACGATCCAGCACAGCGGCAAGTCGCCCAGTTCCGCCAACATCCGCATCCTCGGCCGCAGCAATCCCGCCAAAGATCAGCCGATCGTGCGCGAGGGTCACGTCACCATTACCGGCAACGTCTTGAGCGACGTGCGGGTGAATGTGCATTTGCGCGATGTGCGCGGCGTGGTCATCACCGGCAACACGCTATATATGGGGTACGACCACGACCTGTTGGTGGAGGACAGCAGCAATGTCGTCGTCGGCCCAAACAACTTCGACCGCAATTCGCGCTACGGTTACGGCGATTGCGCCAAAGTCAATGGTGGCGTGGTGTTTCGCGGGTCGGCGGACTGCACGCTCGATGGGTTGCACCTCAATGGCGTGTGGCGAAAACCGGCGGCGTTGATGATCGAGAAGTGCAGCCGATTCAACATTGCCAACTGCACGATTCTTGACAGCGACAATACCGGCCTGTGGCTGAAGGATGTGATCAACAGCAAGGTTGCCGGCTGTATGGTGCGGGATGACCGTCTCGATGCCCCATCCCGCCCGTCGTTGAAAGTCGAAGGCGGCCGTGGAAACTGGATCACCCATAACCTGCTGCGGGGTGGCTGCGAAGCCGCATCCGCATCCGCCCGCGTGGAAGGAAACAACGACGGGAAGTGAGGGTGGAGCCAGCGGCGTAAGGCGGCATTACTTCACGCCGACGGAAGACGGTTCGGCCAGCAACTGGACCTTCAGGTTGTGACTGTCCAGTTCCTCATCCAGCATGTCCTCGAATTGATCGCGCGGCACCAGCCGGCCGTAGTGGCGGATATGGTCCATGATCGGCTCCGTTTCCGGCGCCTTGGCGGCTCGCAGGCGCGTCAGTCCCAGCAACATCTGATGCAATCCGTCCAACGCACTGCCGCGCTCGAACACCACCTCGCCGCGCAGGGCGCGCGCCATGCCTTCGGCGCGGATGTCGCGAAGCGTCGGGGCCAGGCGGATGATCTCGTCGTACGTCGTCAGGGACTTCGCCATGTTGCCCGAGGAACGCGCTGCTTGGGCCAGGGCAAACAGAACCATCAATCGTTCCGGCCTGACATCCGGCGCCGTCAGCGCATTGGCTGCCAGTTCGAAACACGCCAGTGCTTCGGCCGGCTCGTTGGCTGCCGTGTGAATCTCGCCCATCAACGCGCACACACGTCCTTGCGACAGGCTGTCACCGGTCAACCGCAACACTTCGAGACAGGCGCGCAGGTGATTCAGGGCGGCGGCATTGTCACCGGCCTGGCGCGCCTGCTGCGCTTGATTGTAATAGTCGAGGACCTTCTGCTCTTCGGGAGTCATGCCGCGCCGCAGCATACCCGAAGTGTCCGTGCAGACCAAAATCAATTTGTCGGGTAGTGACTCGTTATTCTTGCACGCGCGAGTTTGCCGTTGTGTTGCCGTGGCTCCCCGTTACACTGCGGCCAGAGACAGCGTGAGCACGGTGCTGAAAAAATGCGTCCTGGGTTTGGGTGCGCTGATGGTGATGTCGGCTGATGCCCAGACGGCGAACGGCTTCATTCAGTTGACCGGATGGGGAGGCGGGAAGCCGGAGGAGGTTGTGCCACAGGCGGCGGAGATTGGTTTTACCGATCTCATCGTCGTGAACCAGGACACGAATTACCTGGGGCGTCTTGTTGCCGTCGGCCGGCTGCATGGTATCGATGCTTATGGCTGCGTTCATCTCAGCGACATCCGGGGCTGGCAAAAACGCCGGCCCGGCATTGCTCCTCCGTTGCAGGAGATGAACGAGGAGGAAAACGCCGCGCTCGCGCGCCTCGAGGCGGACAAGACCCCCGGCAAATCCCGCTACCAGTTTGGCGGCGAGCCCCTCCAGCCGGTGGAAGTCCTGACCTCCCCCTTGCTATGTTTCCACGCCCCCGAGGTGGTGTCGTTCTTGAAGGAACAGATTCACGACATGCTCGCCGTACCGGGTCTCAAGGGCGTTGCCTTCGACTTTTTTGGCTATCGCAACTATCGCGGCTGCCGCTGCGCACAGTCCATGACAACGTTTGAAGCATGGTATCAGCGGCACTCGACACTTCCTCGTGGAAAGGCATTGGATCAATTCTCGCTGGAGACGCTGGTGGAATTCAACAACACGCTCGCCCGCTACGCGCGATCCGTCCGATCCGGCGTGAAAGTCCAGTGCCACATCTATCCGGTATTTCTGCCCGAACCTCTTTACGGATACCGCCTCGACGTGGACCGTTGTGGTCAGACCGCTGCGTGGTATTTCGAGCCGTTTTGGAGCCTCGAAAAAATCCGCGACTATACCCGGGTCATATTCGGGCAGGAGAAAAACTACTTCGAGCACGCAAAAGGCGTTGCGCTTGTCGGTGTCTATAACCGCCCCGGGCTTTATCCGGTCAAAGGCCCGGAACGGCTGGCGCAGGAGTTGCAGGCCATCCTCGACGGAGGCGGCGACCGCGTGCAGGTCTGCTCATTCAACGATGTCCTCAAAGACCCGTCCACGCGCGAGGTTTTCAAGCGGTTCTTCAAGAAGTCCCGCCCGCTGCAGGACGAACGCCGCTGAAGCCATCTGGACGAGGTGCTTCTGAAATCGGTTGCCCACGGCGGGATGACGACCTATCCTGCGTGTACTTCCAACGACCATGAGCGCCACAACCTCGACCCCAAACCCGAAGTTCGAATTCCGAAAACCGTTGAACGTCCTCGTCGTGGGCGGCGGCATGATTTCCGCCGAGGTCGTTCTTCCGACGGTGTTTCAGGCGCGCCGGACCGGCTTGGTGGGTGATGTCAGTATTGCATCACGCCGGGCGCAGACGGTGCTCGACTTGCGGAAGATATTTCCGGCGGAAGCATTTGCCGGCTGGCCCATGGATAGAAATCCGGAGGCCTCGCATCCCAACGCCTACAAGGACGCCATCAAGGATCTGAAACAGCCGGGATGTGTCATCGTGGCCACGCCGGACCATTTGCACACGCCGGTGATCCTTGATGCCGTGGCCGCCGGGTTCGACGTGGTTGTGCAGAAACCCTTATGTTTGCGTGTGGCCGAGGCACACCGGATTGCCGCCGCCGCCGCGAAGGCGAACCGCTATGTTTATACGGATTTTCACAAACGGCATGACAAGGCCGTGCGGGCCGCCAAATACAAATACTCCACCGGCGAACTTGGCGAGGCGCTCTGCGGTCACGCCTGGATCGAGGAACGCCGTGAGATGCCGCTCAAGGTCTTCGCACGCTGGGCCGGGGAGAGCAGCAGCTTTGAATACATCGGCTGTCATTACGTGGACGCGTTCCATTTTATCACCGGCTTGAGGCCGCGGCGCGTGGCGGCGTTCCGGCAGCACAAGCTCCTTAAGCAACTTGGTCACGCCGCCTGGGATGCCGTGCAAGCCGTGATCGAGTGGGAGAACGACGCGGCGTTTTATGTGCAGACGTCGTGGGTGTTGCCCGATGCGAATCCGAACCTCACGAACCAGGGGTTCCAGCTCACTTGCGCCCAGGGGGAGTATCGCGCCGACAACGCAGACCGTAATTCGAACTTCGTCACCCAAACCGGCGGGGTTCAACGATATAATCCCCATTTCTTCAAGCCTTACAATGACTGGGACGATCCGGCGAAAACCGAGTGGGTGGGATATGGCGGCGACAGCATCCTCCAGCCGCTTCTGGACATCGCCCGGCTCAATGCGGTTGGCGCAGCCGAACGCCGCCGGATGATCGGGCAGTTCGAGAAGACGCGCCCATTGCCGCGGCAGGCGCTCATAGCCACTGCGGTCAATGAAGCCGTGCGGCTCAGCGTCACCCACGGCTCGCGTTTTGTCGTCTTCGACCGGCAGTTGCGGCCGAAGCTGGAGACATAGCGGCTCCGGACCGGCCCGCGCGCCCTGCTTTTTGGGGTGGGACAACGGGCAAGGGTTGCGTTGTGGTCGGTTGCTTTTTGTCTCATGCAAGCGTATTGACGCGCGACGGCTAAAGCGGCACACTGCCTTTTTTAGGCGAGTCCTGCCCCTTGTCGGTGGCAGGACCGGACCCGAGTGGCTGATTCGTGTTCGCAAGAACAGAGGAAATTTATGGTAAGTTCAAGCCCGGTTGGCCAACCGATTGAGATTTTGCTGATTGAAGACAATCCCGGCGACGTGCGGCTGACACTGGCCACGTTTCGCGCGGGCGGGATGCGCAATAAAATCCATGTATCCAACGATGGCGAGGATGCGCTAGCCTACCTGCGACGCCAGGGCAAATACGCTGAGGCGGCCACCCCGGACCTGATTCTGCTGGACCTGAATCTGCCGCGAAAAGGCGGTCGGGAGGTGCTCGCGGAAATCAAGGCCGATTCCCAATTGCTTCATATCCCCGTGGTGGTGTTGACAGTCTCGCAGGCAGAGACCGATATATTACAAACCTATGATTTGCACGCTCACAGTTATCTTACCAAGCCCCTGCTGCTGGACCAGGTGATGAAAACCATCCAATCGATCGAGCAGTTCGGGCTGGTCATCGTCAAGCAGCCGGCGAAATAAGGTGCCGGCGTGCAGCCCTTTCACGGACGATGGGTTCCTTCATTTTGTAAACCATAGGTTTTCATGAACTGGCAGGGAGAATGGATTTGGACCAGCGGCGAAACAGCACCGCTCAACGCCTACGCGTATTTTCGCCGCGAAGTCAACCTGACCCAGGTGCCGGGCCGGGTTGTAGCCCGGCTCACGGCCGACTCACGCTATATCTTCTGGGTCAACGGCCATCTGGTGTGCCGTGGTCCGTCGCGATGCGACCCGCGCTGGCAGAGTTACGACGAGGTGGACATCACGTCGTTCCTGCATGACGGCCGGAACGCGTTGGCGGTGCTGGTTCATCATTACGGTGAGAGTACGTTCAGCTACATCCTGGGCCGCGCCGGTTTCTTGTTTGAGTGCAGCGCGTTGAACATCTGGAGCGGTCCGGCATGGAAGGCGCTCGAAAGCACCGCATGGTTCCGCGACCTGTCGCGGATGCGCGTCCAGCTCGATTTCCCCGAGGTCTTTGACGCCCGGCGCGACCCCCTCGGCTGGACCGAGCCGGGTTTTAATGACAGCCGGTGGTCGCCCGCGGTGGTCATCGGCAAACCGCCGTGCGCGCCGTGGTTCAATCTCGAAAGCCGCGAAATCCCGTTGCTGCGGGAATCGGAAACCGGTGGTGCCCGGGTCGTCGCCTTGGGTGAAATCGAACCGTTGTATCCGGTGGAAGTGCTGGACCTGCAACGATTCTTCCTGACCGACCATCTCATGACGAGCTGGCAGATTGGATATGCCTGCACCTGCATTCGCAGTGAGGAGGTCAGGACTATTGAGGTGGAGTTGATCACCGCTCAGGCGCTCAAGCTCTGGGTCAATGGGGAGTTGGTTGTCCCGGCGTTGATCGACAACCGCGTGACCGTGGACGTACCGCTCCGAACGGGCTGGAACTGGCTGGTCATCAAGCTGGTGCAGGGTCGGCATCATTGGAAAACCATCGTGCGGTTCGTCGGTGCGGCCGACAAGCTGCCGCGCGCGTGGCAACCGCCAGAGCCCGGCTCGGCGGCGTTGCCGGGATGGGCCGTCAGCGGACCGTACACCATTGCGGGGGTGCGCGATTCACAGGTGGCGCTCGACACGCCGTTGCCGCCCGAGACGAATGACAACGGTTCCGAACTGAAAGCATGGCAGCGGCTGGCCGATACACGCGGTCAGACCCCGTTCGGCGGAGGCAGCGAACGTGCCGTGGCGCTGTTGATGGATTTCACCCGGCACGGCCAGGGTCTGCAGCTTCATGAAAACCTCCCGACCACGCTCGGCGCTGGACAGTTTTTGCTCGTGGATTTCGGCCGCGAGGTGGCGGGGTGTCCGCGGTTGAAACTGCGGGCGCCCGCAGGCGCCATCCTCGACATTGGCTACGGTGAACGTTTGTTTGACGGCGCGTTGCGCCCCAACCGCCAGGAACTGGCCTATGCGGACCGCCTTGTGACGCGCGGCGGTGCCCAGACCTGGGAGACGTTTGAAAAGAGGGCGTTTCGCTACCTGCAAGTGGACTGCCGCTACACGAGCGATACGGTTCACATGGAACAAGTCACGGTGGGATCGTCCGCTTATCCGGTGGAGGCTCGAGGCAGTTTTGAGTGCAGCGATCCCCTGTTGAATCGCATCTGGCAGACCGGTGCGGATACCGTGAGCCTCAACATGGAGGATGCCTATACGGACTCGCCTTGGCGCGAGCGCGCCATGTGGTGGGGCGATGCCCGGGTTCAATATCTCGTCAACACCGTGGCGTTTGGCGACGCGTCCTTGATGCGGCGCGGGCTGCGATTGGTGGGCCAGTCGCAGGACGAGGAGGGGCGCGTGTGCGGCGTGTATCCGACCACGTATCCGGACCGGCATCTGCCCGGTTTTGCGCTGACATGGATTCACTCGCTCTGGGATTACTACTGGAACACAGGCGATACCGACCTGGTGCGCGAGTTGTATCCCAAAGTGCAGAACACGCTGAAGTGGTTCGCACGGTACGTCTCCCCGAACAAGTTGCTGGCCGGTACGCCCGGTTGGTTGTTCATGGATTGGGCACCGCTGGATCTGCGCGGCGAGGTGGCCTCGCTCAATGCCCTTTACGCGCGAGCACTCGAGGTTGCCGGATCGCTTTCCGAGATCGTCAACGCCCGCCCGTTGGCCATCCGCTACCGCGCCTCCGCCCGTGAAGTGCGTGCCTCGTTTCATCGCCAGTTCTGGAACGCCGGCCGCGGGGCCTATGTCGACTGTCGCGTTGGCGACGAATCCAGCACCGTGGTCAGTCAGTTGACCAACGCGATGGCGGTGCTGATGGACATTGCTCCTTCACAGTACCGGCAGATGGTACTCGAGGCCATTTGCGGTGCGAACACCACGGCCGATCCCGATGGCGTCGTCGCCTGCGGCTCGCCGTATGCCTCGTTCGTCCTGCTGGGAGCGTTGCATCGGGCGGGCGCCCATGCGTTTGCGATGGACTACATCCGCACCCGCTGGAAACGCATGCTCGATGCGGGAGCAACAACCTGGTGGGAACTGTGGAATCCCGAAGGAAGCTGGTGCCACGGCTGGTCGGCCGGGCCGACCTACCTGCTCACGGCCCACATTCTGGGCGTGCAGCCGACCACGCCGGGTTGGCGCGCGTTCGAGGTGAGGCCGCAACCGTGTGGGTTGGAGTGGGCCCGGGGTGTTATCCCCACCCCGCTGGGCGATATCGCCATCGAATGGCACGTCGAGAACGGTCGTTGCAAGACCACGGTCCGCGCGCCGGACAGTGCGAAATATCGCATCCTCGAACCGGAGCCGCTGGCATAGCCGGACGTCGTTGCAACCCGCGGGACCGTTGAATGCGCAACGGTCTTCATGCTAGATTCAGGCGATGACGAAAAAGGTTGTGATTCCACTTGCGCCCGGTTTTGAGGAGATTGAGGCGATTACAGTCATTGATATCCTGCGCCGCGCCGGCGTCGAGGTCGCCGTGGCGGGTACACAGTCCGGGGTGATCGAGGCCTCGCGCAAGACCCGGCATGTGCCGGATTGCACGCTGGATGAAGTGCTGGTCCATGCCGATACGTTTGACATGATTGTCCTGCCGGGTGGCCAGCCCGGCACCAACAACCTCCGCGCCGACGCGCGTGTCCGCACGCTCATCGAACGCCTGCGCGCCCGCAACAAGATCATTGCCGCCATTTGTGCCGCGCCCACCGTGTTGTCGGCCTATGGTGTGCTGGAAGGCCGGCGCGCCACCAGCCATCCCGGTTCGCGAACGCACCTGACGGCCGGCGAGGTGGCGGATGAGCGCGTCGTGGTGGACGGACCGGTGATCACCAGCCAGTCAGCGGGCACGGCCATGGAATTTGCCTTCAAATTGGTTGAATTGCTCTGTGGTCGGGAGAAAGCCGCCGAGGTCAATCAGGGGGTGCTGGCCCGGTTGTGATACTGACGGGTATCGTTGGACTGGCTGGCCTGGGTGCGATGGCTGTGGTTGCACTGGGCAGGTTCCGGCTTCAGGCGCACGCTGGAATTGCCGATGCGGCATGGTCGCGGGTCCAAGCCGCCGTGGAAAAACGTCATGAACTTGGCCGCCAGATGGCAGCCAACGTTGTCCGTCCGGATGATCCGGCGGTTCATGCCCTGCAGGATGCCCTCACACAGGCGGAGTTTGTCTCCGGTTGGGCCATGAAATCGCGGGCGGAAGACCAGCTCACTTGGAGATTGCGGCAGGTCCTGCCCATCGGGGGGGATGAGCGGTTTGTCGAGGCGGCAATGGCGCTGACGGGGGCGTTTGAGGCGATACAACTCGCGGTGAAGGACTACAACGCGCAAGTGTGCGAATACAACAAGGTGCTGGGCCGACAGGCATTCGTTGCCCGCTTGTTTCAATACGGTCCCCGCGAGGAATTGTGCCTGGAACCCATGGAGGATAAAAAACCTTGAGCACGCCATATCAACCGCCGCACCGCCCCTGGTGGAAGAAATGGGGAGCCGCCATCGCCGCCGTGGGCGCGCTGGCCGCCAAGGTCAAAGAACTGGGCCCCAGCCCGGTG
>CAZAAF010000112.1:8839-10538 GCA_964482575.1 uncultured Verrucomicrobiota bacterium
GCTGGCCTTAAAATTCAAAACGGTGTTGCTGGCGGTAGCCAAGTTCCTGCCGGTGTTGCTGAAGACCGGGGGGACGATGCTGATAAGCATCGGCGTCTATGCGATCCTGTGGGGCTGGAGATTCGCCGCAGGTTTCGTCGTCCTGATGTTGGTGCATGAGTGCGGCCATCTCGTGGCGGCGCGGTTGTGTGGGCTGAAGGTCGGCCTGCCGGTGTTTATTCCATTTCTGGGGGCGGCCATCGCGTTGAAAGAGGCGCCACGGAATGCATGGATCGAGGCCCAGGTGGGCATCGGCGGGCCGATGATGGGCTCGATGGGTGCGCTCGCGTGCCTGTTCGCCTACGATTATTTCCACGAGCCGCTCTGGTTGGGCCTGGCCTTCTCCGGGTTCTGGCTGAACCTGTTCAACCTCATCCCCATCGTGCCGCTGGACGGCGGGCGCGTGGTCACGGCGATCTCACCGTGGCTCTGGGTGGTGGGATTGGTTGTGATGGTATTCGTGCTGCTGCAATTCACGTTCAACTTCTTCATCCTCCTCATCGTCGGCCTGTCACTGCCACGCGTGTTTGCGTTGTTCCGGCGGCGGAGTGAGACGGAACGGCGGTATTTCGAACTGACGCCGGTTCAACGCTGGACGATGAGTGTGATGTACTTTGGCCTCGCCGGCATGCTCGGTTGGTTGATGCACGACACGCACACACAGATTGAACTGCTGCGGCGAGGCGGTTTTTGACCTCAGTCAGCCTGTTCCTGTTTGGCGGCGCAGGCATCGCAGTGGCAAAGCGACCGCAGGTAGGCAAACGAGTAAATGCCGGAGTCGTGGCCGTCCTGCCAGACCGGCTGGATGGCGTAACCGCCGACGGAGTGCAGACGGACGAGTTGAAAGCTCTGCGAGGTGAGCGTTGGCGGCGGACCCTTGTGCAGACGGCCAAGGACATCGGTCTCGCCCTGGCACCCGGCGCAGGGACAATAGCGGCGCAGTTCGTCGAGCCGCAGGTACGTTTCATGGCCGTCGTCCCACAAAATCGCTAGCTCTTCGCCAATGGGCTGAATATCTTTCGGTGACATTGAGGCAAACTTAACAGACGGAATGAAATCCACAAGGCCACAACCCGTTGCCCTGACCATCGCCGGCTCCGACAGCAGCGGCGGCGCCGGCATCCAGACGGACCTGCGAGTCTTCTGGACACTCGGGGTTCGGGGCACGAGCACGATCACGGCGCTGACCTGCCAGAACGCGCGCGCCGTCATCGGTGTGCAGGCCGCGCGCGCGGACATCGTGGCACGGCAGATCGAGGCGGTATGCGATGAGACGCGTCCCGCTGCCGTGAATACGGGCATGCTGGCAAATGCGTCCATTGTCGCGGCGGTGGCGCGCGAACTGGAACGGCGGCATTTGGAGTGCATCGTCGTGGACCCGGTGATGGTGTCCAGCAGCGGACGCCGGCTGCTGAGTGCGCCGGCGGTGACGGTATTACGCGACCGCCTGCTTCCGTTGGCGATGCTGGTGACTCCGAATCTCGATGAGACGGGCGTGTTGCTCGGCAACGGATTTGTTCGGACCACCCATCAGATGCGGGATGCGGCGCAGGCTCTTGCTGCGAGACTGGGCACGGCCGTGCTGGTCAAAGGGGGGCATTTGCCGGACGGCGAGTCGGCAATGGACGTGTTGTGTGAGCGAGGCCGGTTGCACGAATTT
>CAZAAF010000113.1:0-10526 GCA_964482575.1 uncultured Verrucomicrobiota bacterium
TCCCTTTCTGTGTCTCCATCCTCGTGTTGTTCTCGCCGCGGGTTTCGGCAGCGGATGACGAGATTTTACTTTTCTCCTTCTTCCGCGGGAACGGCGAGGCGGGCACGTATCTGGCCTGGAGCGAGGACGGCATGAAGTTCGCCCCGCTCAACGATGACAAACCCATCTTTCCGCCTGCGCCGTGGCCGGAGCAGAATCTCACTCGCGATCCTTCCATCCTCTATCACGACGGCCGGTTTCACGCCGTCTGGACGACCGGCTGGAAGGGAAGAGTGTTTGGCTATGCGGAGTCGCCCGACCTCATGCATTGGTCCGAGCCGCTGAAGGTGCAGCCGTTCCCGGATTCCGTCGCCGCCGAGGACCAGCCGCGGAACGTCTGGGCACCGGAGGTTCATTGGGATCCCGTGCAGAAGAACTACGCCATCCTGTTCTCCACGACGACCGACCGCGAAAGCACCAATGGCGACGGCAGCAACAACAACGGCAAGGACGGCAACGATCATCGCATCTACATCACGCGCACCGCGGATGGGAAGACGTTCTCGCCGGCGAAGCTCTTCTTCGACCAGCATTTCAGCGTCATCGACGCCCAGATGACCCTGGACGGCGACCGCTGGGTGATGGTGGTCAAGCACGAGCAGGAAATCCCTCTCGGCGGCAAGAACCTGCGGCTGACGTTCGCGCCGCTCGATTTCTCGAAACCGTGGTCGCCCGTGAGCGCGCCCGTGTTTGGTCCGGGCTCGCCGATCCGCCCGCACGAGAAGGTCGAGGGCGCCTGCCTGGTGAAGTGGAAGGGCTTGTGGCATCTCTACACCGATGCCTTTGCCAATCGTCACTACTCGATGGCGACCTCGCCGGATTTGAAGACATGGACCGACCGCACGGGCGAGCTGGTCCTGCCGCCCAACAACCCGCGCCACGGCACGATCTTCCGCGCGCCGCGGTCGGCCGTGGGATTCCTGAAGAACATCCGGACGCAACATCCGCCGATGTATTTCGGCGACTCGACGCGGCTGGGCCGGCCGTTCGCCAAGGACCCGTCGGTCATCCGTTTCGGTGGACGGTACTTGATGTGCTACTCGGTCGCGCCGTGGGCAAAAGAACTCGCACCCCCGGACGCCCCGCGCGGATGGGCTATCGGCATTGCGGAGAGCCGCGACCTTTTGAATTGGAAGAGAGTTGGCGAGATCGTGCCGGAGCAGGAGTGCGAAAAGAACGGCATCGTCAATGGCCGGATCATCCTGTTGGACGGCAAACTCCACCTTTTCTACAACACCTACGGCAACGGCCCCAAGGACGCCCTCTGTCACGCCACCAGCAACGACGGTTTGCATTTTACGCGCGATGCCAGCAACCCCATCTGGCATCCGACGGGCCATTGGAACAACGGGCGGGCGATTGACGTGGATGTGGTCGAATGGGGCGGCCAGCTCATCCTGTATTACGCCACGCGCGACCCGGCGGGGAAGATTCAGATGCTTCACGCCATCGGGGCCGACCGCCAGTCCGGCTTTGGCCGGGCCGACTGGAAATCCCTTTGCGACGGTCCGGTTCTCAAGCCGGAACTGCCGTGGGAAACCCGGTGCATTGAGGCACCCTCGGTCATCCGCCGCGGCGACACGCTCTACCTGTTCTACGGTGGTGGCTACAACAACGACCCACAGCAGATTGGATGCGCCATCAGCAAGAACGGCGTGCATTTCCGGCGGTTGTTCACGGACAAGCCGTTGCTGGCCAACGGCGCGCCCGGCGAATGGAACTCTTCGGAGTCCGGCCATCCCGGCCTGTTCGAGGATGACAACGGCCGGCTCTACATGTTCTACCAGGGCAACAACGACCACGGACGCACCTGGTTCCTGTCGTGGGTGGGCATCGGCTGGGAGGGGGACAAACCCCGCATCCTGCCCGGCACCAACGCGCGGGAATAGGGCCGCAACCGGTCAGAAACGCCGTTTCAGGCCTTCAATTCCGGGATCGGGACCCATTTCCGCTTCTGCCACGACTCGAGGCCTTTTTCCGCAAGCTGGACGCCCTTGGCGGCTTCGAGCAGCGACCAGCGGAACGGCTCGTCCTTCACGACGTGGCGCAGGAACATCTCCCACTGGACCTTGAAGGCGTTGTCGTACACCTGCTTGTTCGACACCTTTTGCCACGTTTCGTAGAAGTTGAGCGGCTGGTCAATGTCGGGATTCCAGACGGGGCGGGGCGTCTTGCCGTAGGATTGAATCCAGCAGTCGCGCAGGCCGGCCACGGCGCTGCCCTGCGTGCCGTCCACCTGCAGCACGAACAGATCATCGCGGCGGACGCGGACGCACCAGCTCGAGTTGATGTGCGCCACGATGCCGTTGTCCAGTTCGAACGTCGCGTAGGCGGCGTCATCGGCGGTGGCCTTGTAGGCCTGGCCTTTCTCGTCCCATCGCTTGTCGATGTGCGTGGTTCCGAGGCAGGAGACGGCGCGCACGTTGCCGAACAGGTTGTCCAGCACGTAGCGGTAATGGCATAGCATGTCGATGATGATGCCGCCGCCGTCCTCCTTGCGGTAGTTCCATGAGGGGCGCTGGGCGGGAACCTTGTCGCCTTCGAACACCCAGTAGCCGAACTCGCCGCGCACGGCGAAGATCCGGCCGAAGAACCCGCTGTCGCGCAGCGCCTGCAGTTTCAACATGCCGGGCAGCCAGAGCTTGTCCTGCACCACGCCGTTCTTCACGCCGGCCTTGCGCGCCAGCTTGTAGAGGGCCAGCGCCTCGCGTGTCGTCGTGGCGGTCGGCTTCTCGCAATAGATGTGCTTCCCGGCGGCGATGGCCTGCCGCACGGCGGCGGAACGCCGCTCGGTGGTCTGCGAATCGAAATAGACGGTGTTGTGTTTGTCGGCCAGCGCCTCGTCGAGGTTCGTGGTCCAGCGGGTGACCTTGGCCCGGGCGGCGAGTTCCTTGAGCTTGTCGGGATTGCGGCCGACGAGGATCGGGTCGGGCATGATGCACTCGTTCTTGCCGGCCGGGACGCCGCCCTGCGCGATGATGGCGGCGATGGACCGCATCAGGTGCTGGTTGGTTCCCATGCGGCCGGTGACGCCGTTCATGATGATGCCGACTTTATGGACGATGTTCTTCTTCATAAGGCTGCTCTGTTGCTTTCTGAAAACGGATTGCCAATTACCCATCGCTGATTACTGCTACCAATCACCAATTACTGCTCAATGATTACTGATTACTGGCCACTGCTTACTGCCGGGGCTTCTCCGTGCATTGGGGCCACGCGCCGGGGGGCAGGGGCGGGGCTTCGACACCCGCCTTGGGCAGCGTGTCGGCGAGTTCCTGTTTCCAGTGGGCCACGTCGCCGGCGGGACCGTAGCAATACAGCATCCGCATCGGCTGGTCACCGATGTTGGTGATCTGGTGGAACACGCCGGACGGGATGTAGGCGGCCTGGCCGGAGGTCAGGGTCTGGCGCTCGTTGCCGAGGCAGATTTCGGCGGTGCCTTCGATGATGAAGTAGACCTCCTCCTGCTCCTGGTTGTGCCACGGCACCTGGCCGCCTTTCGGTTCCAGCGTGACGTTGCCGATGGCGAAGTTCTTCGCCTGAATCGGCGACGCGCCGCCCACGACGTTCTGCGTGCGCCGCCGTGCCGGATAGACGCGGCCTTCGATTTTTGACAGGTCAGCGATGATCATGTTGTTTTCCAAAAAATGGGTCGCAACGAATGCGCGGGAAGCTTCCCGTGTGCGGGCCCGTTCGTCAAGTCAACGGATGTTCCGGAATTACTGGTTGTGCAGATGACGACCCTGTTGGTGTTCCGGCTTCCGCTGATTGGAAATGGCCCGCCAAACACGCGAAAGACGCGAAAGGGGAAGACAGGATGAACAGGATTCACAGGATTAGGGATGGTTAGACGCGAATGAGGAGGACGGACAAGGCGGCGACCCGTTCGGAGTTCCGCGTTTACGCGGTCCGGCGGGGTGTGGTGCAGTGTGTAGCGCAGACTTCCCAGTCTGCTGTATCGCCGGCTTCCAGCCGGCCTGTCGTTCACGACAGAAGGTGTGACCTCCATGCCGACGGTTCGCGGATTGGAAATCCGCGATACAGCAGACTGGAAGTCTGCGCTACGGGGCGCGTGTCCTGTCGAGCAACACTTGCTGCCGGAGGAAGGGCAGGCCGCCTACCGCGCGTCCACGATGCCCACATCGATGTACTGGCCGCCGGTGGTCTGATGGCAATGCACGGCGATGAGGTTCTTGCCGGGCTTGAGCGCGGCCTTGGCGGCGGGATTCATCATCAAGACGTCGTAATCCGTGACGTAACCGGTGGCGGTCGCCGCCAGCACGCCGTTGACATAAATCTCCACGTCCTCATCGTGGTGAACCCAGAACTGCGGGTCGGTGAGCTTGCCGTCTGGCAGCGTCACCTCGCGGCGCAGCCAGATGTCGGGCGTCTTCCATGGGGTGCGGATGACCGAGTGGGGCGGCTTGCCCGCGCCGAAACCGGCGGGACCTTCCTTCCATGCCGAGGCGTCGAATGCCGACGCGAACCATGAGTCCTCCGGCTTTTGCGTCGTGTAACGCCACGTGAACGGTTCCTTGTCCGATGCCGGCGCCACGATGACGATCTTCGGCGCGACGGGCATCGGCGCCCAGCCGCTGGCCTTGGTCTTGTCGCGGTCGGCGTACTTCTGCCAGACGGCCTTGTCGTAGAGCATCTGCGCGAACACGCCGCCGATGACCGGACGCGCCGTGAAACCGCGCTTCTTCGCGTCCTGCGCCCAATACCAGTCCGTCAGCGGCGAACGGTCGGGCGTCTCGTTCATGAACTTCCAGATCGGGTCAATCAACGCCTCGAAATCGCCGCGATCCTGCGTCAGCGTGGCCGTCCAGGTGATCCAGTCGAGCTTGGTGTAGTCCTTGCGGTTGTCGAGCGGCAGTCCGTAAGTGTTCTGATGTTTCCGGTAGTAGGCCATCTCCTTCTTTGCCACGTCGGCGGGGAAGATGTTCAGGCCGAGGATGCGGTCCCAGATGAGATTGTATTTCTGACTCCACGTGCCGGGGCGGTCGAACGCGAGCCGGAAATGGTCGCCGTCATCGGCTTCCTTCACCCAGCGCGCGGCAAACTCCTTCGCGAGTTTCATATATTCGGCGGCCTTGGCCTTCTCGCCGCGCATGTCGCACAGCTTGCCGAACGCGCCGAGGCCGCAGATGGCCTTGGCGCTGAGATTGACGTTATGCGCGAGATGGCCGGCGAAGTCGTCGGTGCAGAGCTGGTTCTCCGGGTCGAAGCCCTTCGCCTTCAGATACTCCGCCCACTGTTCGAGTTGTTTCCAGTAGAGGCCGGCGAAATCGGCGTTGCCTTCCATCTGGGCGATGGCGGCCATGAGGCAGAGCAGGTTGCCGCTTTCCTCGCCGGGCATCTGGTTCTCCTCCGTGCGCTCGCCGCCGCCGTAGCGCTGGCCGTTGGCGTGCGGATACTGACCCAGATCGTGCGGGGCGAACGGGAACCGCCACCGCTCGCTGGCCGCGTAGTTCATGAACGGCACGAGGAACGACTTCGCCAGCGTCGGGCCGAAGAGCAGGAACTGCGGCGCCATTGGGTAGAACACGTCCGAGGTGCTGATGCAGCCGTTGGAATGGTTCTCCTTGCAGAACTGGAGCGGCTTCCCGTTGGCGTCGGCGACAAACTTGCCGCCCGCAAAACACTGCCGGAAGGCCAGCGCGCAGAGTTTGGCGTATTTCTCGCCGCCCGCCCGCGTGAGGTCGGCCATGAGTTCCTTGTCGAACGCCTCGCAGCGTTCCTTCAGCGACTCGTAATCGTGCGCGGCGGCCTTGAGCAGGTCGGCGGCTTCCCATCCATTCCGCCGCCAGTAAGGCCGCAGGTTCTTCTTCATGTATTGGATGGAATAAAGGTCGTCGTAAGCGAGCATCAGCCAGCGGGTGACGGGTTGAGTGCCGACTTCCATGAGAAGACAAGCATTAGCACTCACTGCATCTGCGGGTACTTGTTTTGGGTGATCTCCGGCACTTGTTTTGTCATCGCCTTCAGCAGACCCGCCGCCGCAATAGAGAAACGGTTTTCCAACGTTTTTCAAAGCGGCCAGGTAGAAGTACCCCCAGTCAATTCGAATATCGTCACCCCTTTTTTGCAGAATCGGTTGAGTTGCAGACCCGATCTTGACCAGAACAAGGGGATCGTCCTTGCAGCTCTGGTATGTCACCTCCTCGTGGGGCGTGTTGACAGCCAGTTCCGCGTCCGCGGAAAAAGTGATCAGGATTTTGTGAGTCTTGCCATCCACGGAACGGACATCGTAAGTCAAATAAGTGACCGGCCGGGAAAGAACGTCGAGATCGTCCGGCAGGGCGGGGGTCATGAACGTGAGCGTCAACGCCACCCCCCCGCCTTCAAACGCATAAATAGTGCGCGTCGGCCACACGGTCAGTCCGGTTTGCGGCAACGCAGGCCTGTTCGGCGCCCTTGTTCCCATGATGCGGTACCACTTGCCATCAATGCAGATGTGGTTGTTGAGCTTGTGCGGCTTGCCGGTCCAGTGGGTGGTGTTCGTGGCGGCCAGTTTGTCGGCGGGCGACCAGATGCTGAAATAGGGGTCGCACGCCACCAGCGGCACCGACGGCGGACGCAACGTCTCGTCAGCGAGAGCGGGGAAAGGACTGAGGAGCAGGGCCAGTAGCCAGAGGGGGTTCTTCATGCCGCCGGAGCATAGCGGACTGCGGGCTTAAATCACCCGGCGGGTGGGGGATGGGGGAGAGTGAAAAGTGAAAAGTTAAAAGTGAAGAGTTGGGTCTTCGCTGTTTTCAGTGAACGGGCAAGCGTTCAAGACTCCAAAGACCCGTGACCGGCTCTGGTTTGCGGCAGCGAGGCTTGGATAAAGCCGAAGGCTCTGGACTGCGGCAAGCATTGCCGCTTTCAGGAGAGTTTGACGTCGCGAGAGACTCGTAGGACGGACACTGGCAACCCACCTCAACCGCCGCCGAAAAGTTGTGATTCTCACAGCAGTCCAAAGCCTTCGGCTTCATATGAGATGAGTCACTGCTGTTTTCGGTGACGGGTCATGGAGCCATCTCCGTATTCCTGGCTCCGATCATGCGTTGCCCCGTGACGGCCCGGAGACTGAGGTCCCCTCGTCGAAAACAGCCCGGGACCACGGTCTGACTTGGTCAAATCCGGACGAACACGGTCAGAATGTGTTGTGGGGTGTTTCCGGGTTGAAAAGGCTTGGAATGGCCCGTTCCGGGGCATTGGGGGGCCAATCCGGGCCTTCTTGACCCGCCTTGGCTGGCGCCGATGCATAAGAACCGGTGGGAGTGCAGGATGCGCGACCTGCCACTGATACCACGGTGGTATGGGTGCGCCGAAACGATGGCTTGCAACGGGGATGCGGGCTTGGTATCTAACCGCGATTCCATTCTCGACAGCCGAGAGAACAAACAGCGTGAACGTAACAAACAGGTAACGAATCGACGTACCTTAAGAAACAGAAACACGGCAGAAGGAGAACCCAGCAATGGCATACCTCACGATGGACAGACGAGATTTCCTCAAAACAGCAGGGGCGGGCGCCGCCGCGGTCTCAATGACCGACCTTGGCGTGTCGCTGGCGGAAGCCGCCACCAAGGGCGGCATTCGCAAGGGGCGCATTCTCAAGAAGGGCGAGAAGCTCCGCATGGCCGCGATCGGCTGCGGCGGCAAGGGGTCGAGCGACATCATCAACAGCGTGAAGGCCGGCGTCGAGCTGGTGGCGTTCTGCGATGCCGACTTCAAGCGCGGGTTGGACATCTTCAAGCAGTTCCCCGATGTGCCGCGCTACCGCGACTTCCGCAAAATGCTGCTGGAGATGGACGACAAGATCGATGCGGTGACGGTCTCGACGCCGGACCACATGCATTTCCCGGCGGCGATGATGGCGGTCTCGATGGGCAAGCACGTCTATGTCCAGAAGCCGCTGGCGCACACGATCTGGGAGGCGCGCACGCTGACCGAGGCCGTGCGCAAGCACCAGGTGGTCAGCCAGATGGGCAACCAGGGTCATGCGGGCGAGGGCATCCGGTTGGTGCGCGAGTGGATCCAGTCCGGTGGCATTGGCGACGTCCATGAAGTGCACATCTGGTGCAACCGCCCGATCTGGCCGCAAGGCCCCTTGGACAGGGGTGTGGTCGCGCCGGTGCCGGAGACGCTCGATTGGAACGCGTGGCTTGGCGTCGCGCCGTTCCGCGAATACACGGAATTGCCGGAGAAGGACGGCGGAAAGAAAGGCGGCGGGCGCAACGCGTCGCCCTCGCCTTACCTGCCGTTCAAGTGGCGCGGGTGGTGGGATTTCGGCTGCGGCGCGCTGGGCGACATGGCCTGCCATCAGATGGACGCGGCGTTCTGGGCGCTCGACTTGAAGTATCCGATCAGCGTCGAGGCGACCTCCGAAGGTTGCACGGCCGACACGGCGCCGCTCCGCTCGAAGATCATCTACAAGTTCCCCAAGCGCGGCAAGATGCCGCCGCTGACGTTGTACTGGTATGACGGCGACAACAGCAGCCAGATCTGCCCGCGCCCGAAGGGGTTGGAGGAGAGCCGCAAGATGCCCAGCTCGGGCCAGTACATCGTGGGCGAGAAGGGCGTCATCTTCGACGAGACGGATTACTGCCGCAGCCCGCGGTTGATCCCGGAGACGGCGATGCAGGCGTTCAAGCGCCCGCCCAAGACCATTCCGCGCGTCCCCAATGGCGACCCGCATCTGGAATGGGTCACGGCCTGCTTTGGCGGCCCGAAGCCGGGGTCAAACTTCGACTACGCCGGTCCGTTTGCGGAGATGGTGTTGCTCGGCAACCTCGCCATTCGTGCGGGCAAGAAGGTCATGTGGGACGGCAAGAACATGCGCGCCGATTCCCCCGAAGCCCAGAACCTGGTGCGCAAGTCGTATCGCGTGTTCTAGACCATGACAACCCTTCATCAAGCTACAGAGACACATTCCATGAAACGTACTCTCATTGCATTGCTGGGCGTCGCGTTGGTGAGCGGCGCGGTCACGACGGCCTCGGCCGCGTCGTCCGACTGGAAGCTCGCGCTCCAGGCGTGGACCTTCAACAAGGACACGTTCTGCGACACGGTGGACAAGGCCAAGACCCTCGGTCTGAAGTATATCGAGGCGTTCCCCGGCCAGGTCATCGGCGGCGACATCGACGGCAAGCTGACGCCCGACCTGGATGCGGCGTCGCAGAAGAAGGTGCTCGCGAAACTGAAGGCGGCCGGCGTCACGCTGGTCAACTTCGGCGTGACGGGCGCCAAGGACGAGGCGGGATGGACGAAGTTGTTTGTGTTCGCCAAGGCGATGGGCATTCAGACCATCGTCTCCGAGCCGCCGCCGGAGCAGATCAAGCTCGTGGACACGCTCGCGAACAAATACAAGATCAACGTCGCCATCCACAACCATCCGCAACCGTCGCGTTACTGGAACCCGGACGTCGTCCTGGAGACGATCAAGGGCTGCAGCAAGCGCATCGGCGCCTGCGCGGACACCGGTCACTGGGTGCGGTCGGGCCTTTGCCCGATCGAGTCCCTGAAGAAGCTGCAGGGGCACATCATCTCGCTGCACTTCAAGGACCTCAACGAGAAGGCCCGGTCGGCGCATGACGTGCCGTGGGGCAGTGGCATCTCCAACACGGCCGGCTTGCTGGCCGAGTTGAAGCGCCAGGGCTTCAAGGGCGTCTTCTCGATCGAGTACGAGCACACCACGCCCTGCCTGATGTGCGACGTCGGCAAGTGCGTCGCCTACTTCAAGGGCGCCGCACCGCTGTCCGAGAAGGATCTGCGGGCCGGCAAGGCGCTGGCCGGCGGATTCACGTGGAACCCGGAGGAGATCTGGTGCTGTGTGAAGCCGGATGCGTCCGGGAAGTGGAGCGATGCGATGATGCAGGCCGCCCTGACGCAACCGGCCGCCGCCGAACAGAAGAGCAAAAAAGAGATCAAGAAAGAGGAGAAGAAGAAAAAGAAGAAGCAGCAATAAACGGTGCGATTTCCATCGCTCCCCAAAAATCATTGTAACGGCAGCCGTGCGGGCGAGGGCAACCTGGCCGGCACGGCTGCCGTGTTTTGGGAGAGGGCGGCCGTGCGGAGGATGACACCGCGAACCGTCCTTTTCGTCCATGGGCGCCGGCTTGTCATGGACAGCGGACGTATTCGAGGGTAATTATTAGCAAAGCTATGCCGCATCCATTGGCTCATCCAGCCGCCGTGTTTCCGCTGAAGCGCTTTTGTCCCCGGTGGTTGAGTTTCCCGGCGCTGGTCATCGGCAGCCTCAGTCCCGATGCCGGCTATTTCTTTGGCGGACACCGGGTGCAGGAGTTCTCCCACGAACTTGTCGGTAGTGTCGGGTTTTGTCTGCCGATGGGGTTGTTGATGCTGGGGGCGTTTTATGGCCTGCGGTCTGGGGTGGTGGGATTTCTGCCGGGACCCTGGCGGCGGGTATGGTCGCCGTCGTGCCAGCGCCCGGCCGGTTCCTGGTGATCGGCGCTCTCACCCCGACCGAGATCGTGGCC
>CAZAAF010000114.1:0-1448 GCA_964482575.1 uncultured Verrucomicrobiota bacterium
GTGGGCCGCGCCTGCCGCCTGCTCGCGGAAACCGAGCAGAGCATCACCGACATCTCGATGGCCTGCGGTTTCGCCAACCTCTCCAACTTCAACCGCCAGTTCCTGCGCCTGAAGCGCGTGACGCCGAGCGAGTTTCGTCGCCGCCTCAATCCGGCCAACGCCGCCACGTAGAGAGGCCATCGCCCCGGACAGCCCGGGCGCGGCAACCCTCATTGGCCACCGGGCAGAGACAAGGCGAAAGGTGTTGCGGGAACGGAACCAACTTCTCCGATTTGAGAGGCACCGCCCTCCACCGACGGCTGTTTCCGTTTCAGAATCACCACGCCGTGGTTCACATAACTTCCCGGCTCGTCGGTCCAATTCCCGAATTTCGCCACGGGCGTGAAGTTGGCCTCGATGTACCGGGCAATGACCGGACAATACGTCTGGCCGAACACCCCGAACTGCGCCTCCTCCTGTTTGTAGATGTTGGCAAGAAGGATGCAGTTGACCTGGTTGTGTTCGAGTTCCCGAAGGATGGATTGTTCCTGCCACGGCGGGATTTTGGTGTGTGCAAAGAAAATCAACTGCCGTGACGGGCTCCGCCGACCCGTGAGATAATAGTAAAGCGCGTCATACGGCAGCGCAAAAAACAGTTCGCCGGGTTTCAGGGTCTTCTCGAGATAGGCCGTGACCTCTTCCACGGTCCGAACCCATTCGCGCGAGTTGCCCACATGGATGCGCGCCCGCGGGTGCGACAGGAAATGGCCCGGTGCCTTGCGCGCCTCGATGTAGTGGAGGTCCTCCCCGTACGCCAGTCCCATGACCAGGACGGCCACCAGCCCCACGCACAACCGGACCGTCCGGCTCAAGTCGCGGAGGGCGACGTCAGCCAGGACAAATCCCAGCACCATGGCCGGCGGCAGGCTCCAGTACCGCCGATACCCCACGGCGCTCCGCAGATATTCATGCAAGTTGGCAATACAAAACACCCCCAGCAGGAGGAGGGCCACAATCAACACCTTGCGGCGGTCCTGCTCCAGCCGCCGCGTGATCAACAACCACACTGTCCGGACAACGGCAAACAACAGAATCACGGTCACGCACAGGTTGGCTTCGTCCGCGCCCGCCCGCGTCAGGAGGTGCTGTCCAAGCTGCAGCAACGCCGCGAACGGATTCACCACCCGCGGCTCGTCATCACTCCAATACGGCAGGCACTGCCGGATTTCCATCAACGCCAGCCCCCGGAGCAGCCAGACGTAAATGGCCGCCGTCAGGAGCGGAACCGCTCCCATCGCCGTCAGATAAAACCCGGTCCGCCCCGCCGGCTGCGGGACTTTCCGAACCCGGTCTGTCAAAAACACCCCCAGCACACAGACCGCCGTGGCAATCACCGCGAAGTTGATCTTGATCAACGCCAGGAGAAAACACCCCAGCAATCCCCCATAGGCATACGCCAGCCGCGAACT
>CAZAAF010000114.1:1458-10488 GCA_964482575.1 uncultured Verrucomicrobiota bacterium
AGTTCGGGCGTAGGCCAGCGTCGTCCACGCAACGGTCAGGATCATGGCAATGCCCCCGATGTGATTATACGTGAAGAAGAAGTCGGGGAAGAAGATGAGAAACCACGCGCAGGCCAGAAAGGCCGTGATCGGCGCCGCCAGTTCCGAGACAGCCAAAAAAAGGAATGCCGCCGCCAGCAGGGTCAGCCCCAGTTTGCACAGGACCATGTTGGAAATCTGGCAGCCGGTCACGGCAATGAACCCGCCGTACACATAAGGCATGAGCGGCCCATAGAACCAGACGTAGTCCCGGTACGCACGATCGCCCTGCAGCGCCCGTTCGAACGCATAGACATCCCGACCTCGATCGCCGGGGTCAAACCAGGCCTCGCTACCGCAACGCGGATAGAGCAGGAGAACCCCGGCGCACAACGCCAGAACCAGGAAACACGCCCGGCATCCGCCGGACGGGCCGTCGGTGGCAAGCACGGTATCCTTCAGGTCATTCAAAACCCCGGCAACCTAGGCCGATTGCCCGCCGGACTCAAGGCGTGAGATGCTGCACCAAAGAGATTGACATCGCGCCCCGCATCATTCATGATGCATTTAATACAATAGTATTGCGTATCATACAATGACACGGCACCGCCCCACGCCCCCCATCCAGAGCCTCGACCGCGGCCTGCAGTTGATCGAAGCCGTCGCCAACGCCCGCCGTCCCCTCTCGCTGGCGGACCTGACGCCCGTGCTGGGGATCGACCGCAGCAGCGTGTTCCGGCTGGCCCACACACTCCAACAGCGCGGCTTCCTGGCCCAACTGCCGGGCAGCAAGCACTACGTGCTCGGCTCGGCCCTCTGGCGGCTGGCGGACCTCTTCCAATTCGACAACGTGCTGCTGCAACTAGCGCGCGAGCCGATGGACGCCCTGGCTGCCGAGACGGGGGAAACGACGCATCTGGCCATCCGCGAAGGCCACCAGGCGGTCGGCGTGGCCGGCACCCCCGAATCGAACGTACCGCTGCACTGCACAAGCGTCGGCAAGGCGTTGATTGCGGATTTCGACCGCGACCGGCTGGCCGCGCTGTTCGGCGACAAACGTCTGTCGCGTCATACCAAACGGACACTCACGACGCTGGAACAACTGGCGGGAGCCTGTCAGGAAACGCGCGAACGCGGATTTGCCGTGGACGACGAAGAGCAGCACGAGGGCGTGCGCTCCGTCGCCGCGCCCATCCGCGACGCCAGCGGCCAGATTGTCGGCGCCATTGGCATTTCGGCGCCCGCCGCCCGCCTGCCCCGAGAATCACTCAGGAAAGCCGGCGCCAAAGTGGTGACGGCGGCGGCCAGGATCAGCCGTGAATTGGGAAACCGTGAATAGACCACCGGAAACATTCAGGAGAACCTCCATGACCCCACCGAACATGACCTGCCGTGAATTCGTCCGCACCACCCTCCTCGGCACCGCCGGCCTGGGCTGAGCGCTCGCCGCCCAGGCCGCCGCCAGTTCGCCCAAAATCGGCTGCGGGACCGTCACTTTCCGCAAACAATCCCTGGAAGAGGCGCTGGAGCGCATCGCGCGCGCCGGCTACGAGTATGTGGAAACGCAGGCCACCGGCCCGTGGTGCCCGCACGTGGATGCGACGAAGGACGACCCGGAGAAGTTCAAGCAGTGTGTGAAAAAGTTCGGCTTCAAGGGCGTCACCGGCCTTTGGTCGCTGAACGGGGCGATCATCGCCAATCCCAAAAGCGTCGAAGGGATCACGCAGACCCTCCGGTGGGCGGCGGCGGCGGGCATTCCCGTGGTCCACGCCGGCGACGGCCGCAAGCCGAAGGACATGTCCGACGAGGACGCGTTGAAACTGTTGCGCGACCGCCTGGCACAAATCCTCGAGGTGGCCGGGCAATGCCGCGTCCATCTGGCCATCGAGCCGCATGGGACGTTCTCCCTCACCGCGGAGGGCCTGAAGAAGATCATGGCCCAGTCGGACTCGAAATGGCTCGGCATCAACTACGACACGGCGAACGTTCATCGGGTCACCTATGCCGACACCAAGTCCGGCGGTTACTCATGGGCACCGTTTGGCCAGCGACAGGACGAGGTGGCCGTGCTCTCCGCCATCGTGGACCGCGTGGTTCACGTCCACGTCAAGGATGTCGTCGGAGCGAAATGCGTCGTCCTCGGCCAGGGTAACGTGAACCTCAAGGGCTGCCTGGACGTGCTGAAGCAACATCACTACACCGGCGTGCTCTCGCTCGAGACCGAGGGCGAGTTTGGCGCGGACGAAGGCCAGAAACTGATCGAGGATAGCCGGAAGTGGCTGGTGAAAGCCGCGGCCTGCTGACCGCAACACACCCTTGCCAGGAAGGACTCGAACGATGAACATGGAAACAATCCCCTCCCACCCGGCCCCGGACATCTCGCGCCGGAACTTCCTGAAAACCTCCGCCGCCGCGGCCGGCACGCCGCTGCTCGCGGGACTCACGGTCGAGCGTGCGGCGTTTGCCGCGGGCGATGACACCCTCAAGCTGGCGCTCATCGGCTGCGGCGACCGGGGCGCGGGTGCGGCCTCGCAGGCGCTGCGGACCAAGGGCCCGATCAAACTCTGGGCGATGGCCGACCTGTTCGCAGACCGGATCGAGGAGAAGCTGGCGCTGCTGGGCAAGGGCGAGAAGGCCGCCTACGACCGCGAGGCCCACCAGGGATTCACCACGCAAATCGTCGTGCCGCCCGAGCGGCGGTTTTCAGGGTTCGACGCCTACCGCAGGGCCATCGACAGCGGTGTGGACGCCGTCATCCTGACCACGCCGCCGCACTTCCGCCCGATGCATTACGAATATGCGGTCCAACAGGGCAAGCACGTGTTCATGGAAAAGCCACTGGCCGTGGACGCGCCTGGCATCCGCCAGATACTGACCGCCAACGAGGAGGCCAAAAAGAAAAGCCTCAAGGTCGGCGTCGGTTTCATGACCCGCCACAGCCCGCGTGTCCTGGAGACCATCCGCCGCCTCCACGACGGCGCCATCGGTCCGATCCACCTGATGCGCGCGTACTGGAACATGGGACTGTTGCGCGACACACCGCCGCGACCGCCGGAGATGACAGAGATGCTCTATCAGTTGCGCAACCCGTATCACTTCCTCTGGCTCAGCGGCGACTATTTCGTGGACGCGCTCATCCATTACATCGACCTCTGCTGCTGGGTGAAAAAGGAGCACCCTGTCTCCGCGCAGGGAGTGGGCGGACGCCAGGTGCTGCTGTCCACGCAGTCGGGCGATACTTTTGACCATCACTTCGTGGAATTCGCTTTCGAGGACGAAAGCCGGATGTTCGCCGAGTCGCGCCAGATTCCCCGTTGCTGGAACCAGGGTGGCGCGCATGCCCATGGCACGACCGGACGGGCGGACATCTCGCACGGGCGCATCGACGGGCCGGCCCCATGGAAGTTCAACGGCCCGCCGACCAACCCGTATCAAACCGAGTGGGACGTGCTGATCAACGCGCTCCGCCGCAATGAGGCGTACAACGATGTGGAGTCGGCCGCCACAAGCACCATGACCGCCATTCTCGGTCGCATGGCGAGCTACTCCGGCCAGATGATCCGCTGGGACGACGCCTTCAACTCCACCCTCCGGCTCACACCGGAGACATACGCGCTCGACGCCACGCCCCCGGTGGTCGCCGACAAAAACGGTGTGTACCCCGTAGCCGTTCCGGGCGTGACAAAGACGGTCTGATCACCCGTTTCGGAAGAAATCGCCAACGGCCGCTTTCCACCCTGAAGTCACCCGTTCGGTGTTGATTCGCCGACACCGGGTGTGTCATACTTTCCGGCCGACGAGGAGAACCACATTATGATTACTTCACTCATCTGGCTGGCCATCGTGGTCGCTGCCGTGGCTGGGATCTGGAAAACGTTCACCAAGGCAGGCAAACCGGGATGGGCCGCCATCATTCCCGTTTACAACCTGATCGTGATGCTCGAAATGGCGGGCAAACCGCTCTGGTGGATCATTCTGTTCTTCATCCCCATCGTGAACATCGTGTTCGCCTTTCTGCTCAACATCGCGCTGGCCAAGACCTTTGGCAAGGGCGCGGGCTTCGGCGTCGGCTTGACCTTGCTGGGGTTCATTTTCTTCCCCATCCTCGGTTTCAGCGACGCCCAGTACCAAGGCCCGCAGCCCGCAGCCCAATAGCAGGATCCGAATGGGCGGCCGCCCCGCTTCCCGCGCCGCCAATTCCTCCGCGTCATCGCGAACCCGGTCGCGACGGGTGGAATATGTCGCGCTCCATCGAAATCAATCCGATGGAAGATTATCCCTTGCGGAAATCCGGATCGGGCGTAAGTTGAGTTGCGTGGAGTGGGATATGCGGTGTTGTGGCAGTACAAGTAGCAGCAGTTATCCTGCTCCACGCCTTCTTGTTATACCCCCAAAAACCGCGGCAAGTCCGTGTCGGCCGTCCCAATGACCCTTCAAGGCGCCTTCTTCACCGCCGGCTTGAAACGCGGATCGTCGAAAACAAACGGCTCGCGTTCCCCAAAGAAGACTTTGTAGATGTCATCGTGGGTTTTCATCATCTCCTCGAGCATCACCCGCCACGGGCGGTCGGCGACGGAGATGAGGCCGGTGTTGGCCGCCTCACCGTTGTATTTGTCGAAAAAGCGTCCGGTCACCGCCTGGTCCACCAGCGTAAACCACTCGATGCCCACCACATAGCCGAGCGTGGCGGCCTGCTCAACGTACTGCCGGTACGCCAGCCCGCGGTCGCGCTGGCTGGACACGTCCTTGGCGCCGCCGGTGAGGCCGCTGTCGGGCGCCGAGGCGAAATAGAACTCGCTGAAGAGCATCGGCTTGTCGCCGGTCCATCCGTGGACGCGCGCCAGCAGGTCACGGTCGAGCCCGTAGGTGTAGTAGTTGAAGGACACGATGTCCATGTACCGGCCGCAGAGCCGGCAGACGGTTTCGTCGTTGATCGTCCCAGGCTGGAGCCGGGTGCCGATCAACATGTGGTTCTTGTCATGCTTGCGGAACGCCTGGGTCACCATCCGGAAGTAGGCGTCGAGGAAGAGACCGGTGTATTTCCGCATGTCCTCCTTCGCAGCGGCGTTTTTCACCGGCAGCCCGCGCGAAGCCACGTCCGCGAACGAAACGAACGACGCCTCCCACGCGGTGTTGAAGGCCTCGATGGTCTTGTATTTCTCCTCCAGCATCTGCGCCAGCCGGCGTTTGCACGGATGCGAGCCATCCAGCGCCGCGACCGCGCCGGGGATTTCCTCGTAGAGCGGCTCGTTGGCCAGAAAATAGCCGATCAGCAGCGGATTGGTCGCGGCCGCGGGCAGTTTTTCCGCGAACAGTTTTTCACAACGCTCGCGCAGTTTCGTCGAGAACGGATCGAACACGCTGTGCGTCCCGGGAATATCGCGGAACCCCTCCCACACAGCCAGCGGCAGGTGCGCCACGTACGGGAACTTAGCTTGCTGCCGCGCGCTCGCGTCGCCCGCGCCGAACGCCCCTGCGGAGTTGAAGCCCCACGACCGCACGCGCTCGATCATGCGCGTCGTGTAGGCGGCCGGGGCGTAGGGTTTGCCGGTCTTGCGGATGGTGTTGACGAGATGGAACGACAGGACGTTCGGTTTCCAGTAGGCGTCGGGATGAAACGCGCTCGCGAACGGGCCCTCGTGCGGCGGCAGCCACTCAAAGACACGCTCCCGTCCGCCAAAATAGGTGTAGTCGTCCGACGGCCCAAACCCGCACACGCCGAGCTGGAAAAACGCGTTGCCCTCCGGGTCCACCAGTATCCAGCGTTCGCCCTTCTTTTCGACATGGAAGAAGCCGGTCGGCTTCAGGCCAAGCTTCTCCCGGCTGCCGGGCAGTCCACCGAACGCGTCGAGCGCCGGAAGTTTCCGGCCCGCCAGCCACGCCGTCTCGGCCTGTGCGTCCTGCTGGAGTTCCTCCTCCGACTTCACCTTGGCGGGGAAATCCATGCGTGCGTTCTGGCCGAAACGGTCCACGAGTTTCGGCGCATTCGCCGACGGCGCCCCGAACGCGATCTTCACGCCCAGCGACCCCGCGTCTGCCTGACAAGGTGCGTTGAACTGCCACTGGAAGATTTTCCAGCCCCACTCGCGGTTGTCGGTCAGCTCCTGGAAACTGTACGGCGGCACCTGCAACGACAGCGTCGCGCCGTCGAAGGTGCGCAACAGCAGCGAGACGGCATTTCCCTGGAAGATGTGCGGCTTCGGCGGTTTCTCCGCCGGGAACGGCGTCTCCTGGCCCTCGCCAATCTTCCAGAAACCGCCCGTCGCATAGCTGAAATCAATCTGCATCGTCCCGCGGAGCGACTTCATCCCGGCCGGCACACCTCCCAGCGTGAACGTCAACGTCCCCTCGCCCGGCTGCAACACCACGTCGATCCGCCCGCCATCGTACTTGAGCGTGGCGTTGTTGCCCGACACCGTGGTCTCGATCGACTTGCGGACGTCATCCCACTTGTCGCCAACGAAGATGGGATACGCCAGCGTGAACTGTCCCGCGCTGCCCGCCTCGATCAACAACCCGTCGCGTGTCAGTCGCAGCGAGGTCCCCTGCGCGCGGGCCACGGGCGCGGCCTTGGCCTGCGGGGCCGCAGGCTTGAGACTGCCCGCGCCGGACTGGAGTTTGAAGGCGAACAGCGCCTCGCCGTTTGTCACGCTCGGCATGTCGGTGATGAACAGATAATTGAACGCCGGGGTGTTCCACTGGCGCGCATCCTGTATCTGCTGCCAGCCGTAGGGCAGGTCGAGGGTGAAGGCCCCGCCGTGCGGCGCGGTCAGCGTCAACGGTTTCGGCTCGCCCTTGAACACCGTCATCTCGCCGGCAAACGTCGCCGGGAACAATTTGGCCGCGCCACCCGCCAGTTGGAACTTGCCGCCATCCTTGAACTCGCCCGGCAACGTCATCTCCATCCGGAATCCGTGCGCGCTCTTGGTCACACCGGTGAAACGAAACTGGATCTCCGCCCCCTGGCGCGTGACGGCCAGCTTCACGCCTTGCGGATACTCGAGACTGGCCATGTCGCCGCTCACCTTCACCTCCGCCGGCTTGGTCGCCTGCTGCGCCTTGTCCACCAATGAGGGATAGCCAAGGACCAATCGGCCATCGCCCGGCGTGGTCATGCAAAACCCTTCCGACTCAAGCGAGATGGCGACGATCGCAGACGGCTGATCCGCCCCCAATCCAACCCCGCCGGCAAGGGTGAAGAAAACCGCCACCGCCCCCAGCACGACGCGAACCGCGGAAATGTAATTCGTCATTGTGCGCAAGGGTGCGAAACGCCGTCCCGAGCGTCAAGCTTTCGCTCGGTCATGCCGCGCGCCGAAACCGTGGCTCACTGCACCCACGGCGGCGGCACCTTTGTCCCCTCGCGCTGGGCCAGTTGCGCTTCCCTGTCATAAACCCCGAAGAACGGTGCGTTGGCGTCGAGCCACAAATAGAGGCGGCGCACGTCGGCGTCGGGCAGATGCAGCGGCGCGTGCGTGGCATCCGCCAGGATGCGCGATAACCGGCTCTCGTCCGCGCCGACGTGGCCGGGCTCGGTCGCAATCTGACTGATGGACGCCTTGCCCCATTCATACCAGCGCACGTAGTCCTTCAAATTATCGTACGCCCTTGAAAACATCTTGGTTGGCTCGCCAATGAGTGCCAGCCGGTGTTTGCCATCGCCTTTCGTGCCGTCATGGCAACGCACACACTGGCGGTCCAGCACCGGCTGCACGAGACGCGGAAAACTCAGCGGCTGGCTGCCGTCGGGGCCGGGCTCGAGCCGGGACGGCGCGCGGCGTGCGGCCAGCGGGCGGGTGGAGGGCGGCGTCACACCGGGACCTTCGTGGCAGCCGACGCAGCTCCGCCGCTCTCCCGGCTGGAGATACGTCTCGCTCCGCATGCCCTGCACGGCCCGGCCGTCACCGTCCACAAGTTGAAAATACAGCGGCTTGTGCGCCGGCGCGCGGAAGTAGGCGGACCCGTCCGCCTCCACCGGCACCGTCCCGAGCAACATCCGAGCGCTTTCGGCGTTGGCATATCCGAGACGCGGCTGGTTGGCGGTGTGCGGCGGCGTCTTGGGCAGGACCTGGAACACCCGCAACGCCTTCACCGGACGATTCGCCGGCAGCAGGCGGTGGCTCAGGCGCACGTCGTGGATGAAAAACTCGCCCTCCTCACCCATCGCCTTGTTGATTTCGCCGGCCAGCACCGGCGGCTTGCGGCGCGGGGCCAGCGGCGTGGGATACATCGCCGACGCGTCGGCATCGCGATACAGCAGTTCCAGGTTGCCCCATCGGTCGAAATAATAAAGGCCGGTGTGCGTGTCGCGTTTCTCGCCGCTGCTCATCCCGGGCAACGGGTCCAGGCTGAACGACACCAGGAAATGATTTTCCGACAGCGGCCACGGGCTGTGGAAATAGCTCTTCGGCCAGCCGTTGGCCTCGGCGAAACAGACTTCTGGCGTAAGCGTCTCGATGGACGAGAAATCATCCTCGCCGGTCTTCACATCGAGCTTGAGCCGCTTCGGGTCCACGATGACCAGCGAACCGCCCACGTCCGCGTGGTGTGCGCCCGCCACGAACAGCACGCGGTCGGAGCCGGGAATCGCGCGCGGCTGGTAGCACGCGTTGATGCGCATCGTATAGTTGCCAAACAGGACCGCGGGGTTCGACCCGTCCGGATAGGTCGTCCAGATGCCGTGGAAATGCGCCGCCGAACGGTCCACATAATCCCACCGCGTGTAGGCGATGCGTCCGTCGTTCAACACCCACGGATGCCACTCGTCGGTCTCGTGCCACGAGAGTGTGCGGAGATGCGACCCGTCGGCGTCCATCCGGTGGAGCGTGTAGGTGGCGATGGGCTCCCACGCGTTGTTGCAGCGCACGAAACCGCCGCGCCGCGTGGACATGAAGGCCAGGCCGCCGTCGGGCAGCGGGCACGGGTCGAAATCATCGTCGCAGCCCTCCGTCAACCGGCGCAGGCCGCTGCCGTCGGCGTTCATGGAGTAAAGATGAAATCCCCGCCGGTCCG
>CAZAAF010000115.1:0-2636 GCA_964482575.1 uncultured Verrucomicrobiota bacterium
GGGAAGTGAATCTTCAGCGCGTCGTCCAGGTGGACCTCGACCCAGTACACGCCGGGCCGTTCGAACTGCACCCCGCCGAAGAGCGTGACGTTGGTGACGCTGACGTTTTCATCCGCCAGTTGGAACTCGCAATCGGACTCGCGCAACGGCGTGACCTCGTCGGTGGTCAGCAGGCGGACGCGCTGCTTGAACTGGCCGCGCCCGGCGCACCAGCGCACCCAGACGAACAGCTTGAAGGCCGTGATGGGAAACTGCGGTGACTGGAGGCAGTTGACGACGCCCACGAGCGTCTGGCTGGCGGGATTCATTTCCTGCCGCACGTCCTCGCAGACGAGCACCGCCTGCAGATCGGGAATATTCTTGTCAGTCATGATGTTCTCGCCGCCGTACTAATAACTGAATTTTAAACTCAGGAACATGCAATTATCGAGCGTCTGGTTGGGAACGGCCGGCAGCGTATAGACTTTAAGACTGTAGCCGACCTGCGCACTCAAGTTCTCGCGGAGATGGTACGTCGGCGCGAGCTGCAACTGCCAGCACTCGCTACGCGTCGGCGTTCCCGAGGAAATCCCATTGGAAAACTCCAGGGCGGCGGAGGTGTCCAGTTGAAGATTGGGCATCACCTGCTGGCTCAATTGCGAGTAATAGGCCTCGTTCGCCTCCTCGTAGTAATCCGGCTGGCAGTTTTGCTGCATGGACTGGCGGCGGCCGATGGTCAGCTTCGCATCGCTCGGCAGGGTGTAACTCAGGTTGAGATCGGTGCTGGGATTGGCGAGCCGGCGGCCATCGGGCTCCTCGCGCATTTCCTGTCCGAGGCTGGCGGCAGTCTTGAACGAGCCGGGCAGTTGCTGCTCGATGCCAAACGACGCAACCCCCGCGCGATAACTGTACGCGGACGCGGTGTAATCC
Source organism: uncultured Verrucomicrobiota bacterium (assembly GCA_964482575.1). Taxonomy (GTDB): domain Bacteria; phylum Verrucomicrobiota; class Verrucomicrobiia; order CAIQCK01; family CAIQCK01; genus CAIQCK01. The sequence continues at coordinate 910 of CAZAAF010000115.1, forward strand.
ACCTGCTGGCCCTGCAACCCGCTGGTGAGCTTCGTGCGTTTCGTCAACTGCCAGTCGGCGTCCAGGCCGAGGCTGCTGGTGGCGTGGTCGTTGGTCATCGCGAACGCCCGGTCCTGGTAGTTCCACATCGCGTGCGAGGCGAACGGCTTTAACGACCAGTCATCCGAGCCGGCATACACCGCCCGGGTGCTGAGGCTGTTCACGGCGAGATTGCCCTGAGTCGCGCTGACGTCGCCGAGGGGCTGTTGCTGGGGAAACCGCATCGAGCCGTCCGCCTGCAACGCCACATCGCGCGAGACCGGCCGCTCGTAGTTGGCGTTGAAGGAATCCTCACCGGGCTGGAACTGGCCGCGCGCCACGGCCTCCGGTCCCGGCGAGGTGGATGTCTTGTTGTAGTTGACGTTGAGATCGTCGGTGGGCTTGAGTCGCGGAGCGGAGTCCGACGACGGCGCCGGCGTGAAGAGGTCCGAGAACTTGAGGGGGGGCAGGGTGTCCTTCTCCTGGGACTCCGCCGCGTGGGCAGACGGCACCCCGGCCGCCGCCAGCCAGCCGGCCAGCCACAACCACCGTCCCCAATGCCTCAGATGAAAACCCTGTTTCTGCACTCCACATGGAATTCTGACGCAAGACGGGCTCCCTGTAAAGGAGGCCAGCATCCCCCGATGGGGTCCGGGAAGAGCCACGTTCCCGGCAGCCTCAGGGAGTCGTCTTGGGCGAAGCCTGCGGCATGAAGGACCTGACCATCTCGCGCTGGCTCTCGATGAACTTCTCGTAGCTTTGCATCTGGTCCGCCGTCAGCACCGACCGGAGCGCCTCCTTCTTGGACTCGAACATCTGGTCCACCAGCTTGGCGGAATCGGTCGTCGGCAGGCTGCTGTCGGACTGCTGGGTGATGTACTGCTGGTACTGCTGCTGGAGAACGCTGCTGACCTGCTCCCGCTGTTGGTCACTGAGCTGGAGCATGGAGGAGATCTGCATCATCTCCGCCTGGCTCGCCATCTGGACCTGCCGCTGCTGCTCCTCGGTCTTGTACTGTTGGTAGCCCGTCCACTGATCGGGTGAGAGCATCGATTTGAGCTGGCCGTCGAAATCGAGCTTCGGTTGCGACGCCATGTCCTCCTGGGTCAGCTTGCCCTCGAACATCTTTGAGGCCATCTCCACCTGCCGGTCGGTCTGTTTCTTCAGCAACTCCTCGACGGCCGCAGCCTGTTCGTCAGTCAGATGCAACCGGGTTTTCAACGCCGCCAGTTTCCGGTCCGCCTGCTGGCGGGCGGCGACGGCGACCATCTTACTCATGCCGGCCATGCGCGACACCGCTCCGCCGCCGGCGGCCGGCGCGGCCGGGGCCGGCGGGGGTTCGGGCTTGGCCAGCGCGTCGATGTGCTGGCCCAGTTCGTCGAGCAGGGCTGTCTTTTCCTTCTTCAGCCGGCGGATTTCGTTGCTCTGCTGGGCCAGCAGGTGCTGCAGCTTGGCGGCCCCGGGCGCCGCGGCGGCCAGGGCGGGTGAAGCCGCCAGCGCGGGCATGGGCGCCGGTGGTTTGTGCGGGCTCAGGAAAACCACGGCGGCGAGCGCCACCGCAATCGCACCCGCCACTCCCAACATGACATACACTCCGATTTTCATATCATTCCCCTACGGCATTCCTGCGATTTCGTTACACGTTTTTCGCCGGCCGGCGGGCGGGGGGCGGCCCCCCCCCCCCCCCCATGAGGTGTGGCGCCCCCCCC
>CAZAAF010000115.1:2646-10445 GCA_964482575.1 uncultured Verrucomicrobiota bacterium
TTTTTTTTTTTTTTTTTTTTTTTTTTTTTTTGGGGGGGGGGGGGGGGGGGCTGGGGCGGGCCGGCCCCGCCTTTGCGTCTGAGCACCGCCTGCTTCAACAGATATTCGATCTGGCCGTTGACGCTGCGCAGTTCATCCTGCGCCCAAGCCTCCAGCTCCGCCCAGAGCGCCGGGTCCATCCGCAACAAAAACGGTTTTCGCGGTTCCATTCCGGATCAGGTGTAAAGCGTGCCGGTGTTGACGACCGGATGCACCTCGGACTCGCCGCACAGCACGACCATCAGGTTGCTCACCATCGCCGCCTTGCGCTCGTCGTCCAGTTGCACAACGTGTTTGTCCGCCAGTTCGCGCAACGCCATGTCCACCATGCTCACGGCGCCCTGCACGATCTTCTGGCGCGCGGCAATCACCGCCTCCGCTTGCTGGCGGCGCAACATCGCCTGGGCGATCTCCGGCGCGTAGGCCAGATGCGTCAGCCGCGCCTCCTCCACCTCCACGCCGGCTTTCGACAGCCGCTCCTGGAGTTCCGCGCGCAACGCCTGCGACACCTCCTCCACGCTGCTCCGCAACGTCGCCTCGTTCTCCTCGCCATGATCGTAGGCGTAGGAGCTGGCCAGATGCCGCAACGCGGACTCGCTTTGGACGTGCACATAGTTCTCGTAGTCGTCCACGTCGAACGTCGCCTGCGCCGTGTCCTTCACGCGCCAGACAATCACCGCCGCGATCTCGATGGGATTGCCGCGCTTGTCATTGACCTTGAGCTTGTCGCAGTTGAAGTTGCGGGCGCGCAGCGAGATTTTGTTGCGGGAGGATGTCTTGGACTGGGGCGCGGGCGTTCCCGTCTTGGCGGCCGTGGCGGCGGCCATCTGGGCTTCCGCCATACGTGCGGCGAAACCACCCCGCGCGCCGCCGTTGGAGTAAAACGGATTGCCCCAGTGGAACCCGCTCGTGCGCACCGTGCCGCGGTAACCGCCGAACAGGATCAGCACGCGTGCCTCATTGGGTTGCAGCGTGAAGAACCCGCTCATCATGATGCTGGCTGTGGGGATCAACAGGAGGCCCGGCACAAACAGGCCCCACTCCGGCGGACCATTCCTTTGAACCCCGAGCACAATCGAGCAAACGACCATGGCAATCCCCCCCAGGAGCATCGCGATGACAATCGGGAGCATGGGCCAACCGTTCAGCACCCGGATTTCCCGTTCCTTGTTGGCTGTCAGAACTTCGGCATTCATTTGAACTCTCCTTCTTTGACTCAAGCGTTCCTAGTTATCAATATGATATCATACTGAAATCACACTCAGCCGCAAGTGGAAAGTGTAAAAATCGGATCAAGCCATTTGTGGACAGCCACGATGTCTGGACATTGCACCGCCCAACATTTGGCTTCGTTTCGCAGAATTGCATGTCTTCGAATTCCACAACCTGCTGCAAATACGGTGTTTGATTTTTTTTGATTTGGCTTCGTTTCGCAAAAAAGGTCGTTGCAGGGAATACGCCCAGACACCGTGGTCTTCCACTCTTGTTGCGTCCTGGCGAGGAGCATCCTGATGGGTCTCCCTCCTGTATTCACCTGACCGACATTGGCCGGGTTTGACCGGGCGGGACGGAGCCGGTTGCTTCGGACTCGATCGAGGTTTGCCCAAAGTAGTCGGATCGACCCGGATCAACTTGGAGCGGGTCCAGGCGGAATATGCGCCCTCCCCCGGAGCAGTTTCTCGATTCCGCCCGCTGGACGCGTCCGGCATTTGGCCTTCCAGTTTCTTCCCTGCATTCACGCGGGCGTCGTACCATTTTGGATTTTTTTAGAAAGAAGAATCGTTCCTCTAGGGGAGTTAAAAAGCAGCCCGAAACGCGTGGTTTCAGAAATCGGAAACACGCGTGTTTCAATGAACTCCTCTAGAGGGCCTCTAGAGGCGTGACGACAAATACATCTCCGCGTCAGGAAACATTTTGACGGGCTGAGTTCCTGTTCGCTGCGGCGATGGGTCTCAGCCCTTTCCCTATCACCCGGCGCGTGAGCCGGGGAGTTCTAGGAAGCCCTGATCCCCCCAAACAACCGCTTCGCCTCCCGCAACAGCCGGCGAATCTGGCCGTCGTCCGTTTGCTGGCTGAAACCCGCGCTATGCTTCAACAGTTCAAACCGCAACCGGCCCGCGAGTCCCTGCCGGCCCGCCTCCTTCTCGGCGCGCCAGAGTTTTTCGAGCTGGAGTTGTCGTTCGTTGAAATTCCGGGCCCTCTTGCCGTCGAGCCTCCGATCGTTCTGGATTCCATGTTGTAATTCCATGCCGGCCTCCACTCTTCCTGAAAAGGTCCGCCTGTCTCGGCGTTGTTCATACGAGTCAGGATACCGCAAGACCCTTTTTTGGGAATTCAGGTCTTTTGTGATTCCTGTTATCAGGGAATACCCGATTGCAGAAACAATCCCGGGGAGCCCAGCGACGAATTGTCGCCTTGAGAACCGTGTGGATGCGCGCCGTTCGAGAACCGGCAGATCACCGCACAGATACGTCCGCCAGCACCACGCGGAAGCCGGTGCAGTCGCCGCGGAGGAAGGGCTGGACACTGAGGCGGCGGCACGACCAAAGCAGGTCGGCTTCGCTGGAGACCCAGGACCCGCCGCGGATCACGCGGGTACCGCTTTGGCCGTTGTAGAAATCCTCGCACCACTCCCAGACGTTGCCGCTGAGGTCGTAGATGCCAAACGCATTCGGCTGGAAACTGCCCACGGGCGCCGTGCGCGGGTAGTCATCCTTGTATCCGGGGATGCATTTCCAGGTGCCGGAGGTGTCGCCTGCCCTGCTCTCCTCGCCGGCGTAGTTGCCCGCGCCGGAGGGCGGCGGCCACGCGCTGCCCCAAGGAAAGACGGTCTTGAGCTGTTTGTCCTTCTCCTTCGGCGTGCGGCCCTTCTCGCTCAACCCGACGGCGGTGCTCCACTCCGCATCCGTGGGCAGCCGGTATTCCAAGCCCGGCCCCAGACGTCCGGCGTCGCGCTCCTTCTGGGTGAGCCACTCGCAGAAGGCCTTGGCGGAGGTCCAATTGACAAAGACCACCGGGTAATCGGGACCCTCGCTGACCGGCAGGGTGCCGGAGGTCACCTTCTGCCAGGAGGCATCCTGGCCCGGCTTGGCGGTGGCAAAGGCAGTGTAGTCGCGCACGCGTATTTCCCAGATGCAGAACAACACCGAGGTTCCCGGCGCCGGCACGAACTTCATTCCCAAGCTGTTGACGAACGGCTCCGCCGCCGTCGCCTTGGGCAACTCCGCGCTTTGCGAGAAACCGAAGGGGATGGCCACCGTCAACAACAGGAGCGGGATCAGTGGGCGAAAGCATCTGTTCATGGCGCGTCTCCTTGCGTCCGAAGATTGTTCAATCGCACGACGGCGAAAACTACCACGGATGAATGACGGCTCACACGGATAAAAAGGCAAATCTTGGCTGTCCTGCCCCCGAATCAAACTCTATCGCGCCCTTTCGAATTACCTGACATTCGCGCCCACCGCTTCGCCCGTGGCGGCGTCTATGTAAATGGTCATCTCTGGCGCAATTAAAGACTCATCCGAGCCGAGTTCGCCTTTCCGTCTGCGCTCTTCCTGCTTGGAGTCCATCGTCGCTATCTTGATCTTCCAGCAAAGCCGCGTTTCGGTTGGCGCCTTCCCTACGGACATGTAAGTGCACGGCTTCGGACCAAACCACCAGTTGGGCGCCGAGACTCTCAACTCACAATTTGTGACTGACTTGGCCACAAAACCGTCGCGCATGGAAGAACGATAATTTGGATTCCGCTGAACCAGTGGCACACAGCGAGTCGCTCTCTCCATCGCCTCCTCCTTGGCAATCTTGACGTCCAGACGCTTCGGCTCCGGGCAATTGCAGCGACAGGAAGACAAGTTGACCAACCCTTCCTTCTCATAAAAATCCACAAACACAGATTCCATTCCGAGGCTGGATTCATCCCAACGATGCTGTCCGCTAAAACGGTTCCACAAAACCCGCCAGCACATCTTCCCCTGTCCATATCTGCCGAAGTTCGCCTCCGCGAGTTTATAATCTGGCGGCACGTCAATTTTGAAAATCTTCAGGTATTCTTTTGCCCGCTCAATGGCGGCATCGCGAGCCAGCGTAGGAGTTTTTTGCCATCCTGATGGAGGCCTATACTCGTGGCACACAAAACTGTTCACAACGCTCTCCCAACGCATAGAACCGGCCGCAACTTGCATATAAATATCTTCCGGGCAGGTCGCCACTATTACCTTGGGCCTATTGAACGGCAGGCGAAAATACATCATCAACCCGGGTTTTGTGTGCGAGACTGACGCATACGCCGGGCTGCACTGTTTCATACATTCCGAAGCGGCATCATACATCTTGACCATCTCTTCACTGACTGTTTTTGGAATAGGCGTATCGAGTATCTCGTCTGAAAAGCAGTCGGCTGAAGACAGCCCAATGGCGAACACAACCGCCAGTGCCACACACGTTCTTCTGAAAACACAGATAGATGTCATTGTGTTTGGAGTTCGTCCCCCTTCACAGGAGGAGACTCGTGCCCCTGTTATTCGCCCATGACCTTGAGGATGACGCGCTTGCGGCGCTGGCCGTCGAATTCGCAATAGAAGATCTCCTGCCACGGTCCGAGATCGAGTTTGCCGTCGGTCACGGGGAGGATCACCTGGTGGTGGACGAGGATGTTCTTGAGATGACTGTCGCCGTTGGTCTCGCCGGTGCGGTGGTGCTCGTAGTCCTCGCGGAACGGCGCGAGCGACTCGAGCCAGCGGTCAATGTCGTGCCAAATGCCCGGCTCGTTGTCGTTCACCGCCACGCCGGCGGTGATGTGCATGGCCGAGACCAGGATCATGCCTTCGCGGATGCCGCTCTTGCGAAGGGCGGCCTCCACCTGATCGGTCATGCGGACGTACTCGCGGTGCTTCGATGTCTGAAACCAGAGGTATTCGGTGTGGAATTTCATGGCGGCCCCATCATAAACCGAATGGTGGAAAAGTCCGCGAAAAACGGCGGGACTTCCTGCGTCAACGCCCGCCCGGTCCGCGGTCCATGCCGCCGGCTGATTGACGGAACTGTTTGGGGGTCATGCCGACGCGCTGGTGGAAATGCTTGGTGAACGAACTCTGGTCGTAGAAGCCGCAGTCGGTGGCCACGTCGGCGAGGGACATGTCGGATTCGCACAATGCCCGGCAGGCGGCCGACACGCGGGTCTTGATGAGGAACTCCTGCGGGGTGAGGCCGAACACGGCCTGGAACTTGCGTTGGAGCTGGCGCGTCGAGAGCTTCGTGAGTTCCGCCAGGGTCTCGATGGTGATGGGCGTCTGGTATTTCTCGCGGATCAAGCCGACAGCCGGCAGGATCTCCCGCCAGGGCGCGGCCAGCTTCGCGCGGCCCTCGTAGTCCTGCACCACGCCCATGATGCCAATGATGCGGCCGCGGCGGGAGCGGATCGGCATTTTGGTGACGGCATACCAGTCGGGAATGCCCTGCGAATCCCACCACATCTCCACGCGGCCGAGGATCGGCTGGCCCGTGGCGTAGATGCGCTCGTCATCGCTGATGTAGCTGGCGGCCATGCCGTCGGGGTTCAGATCGTAATCGGTCAGGCCGATCACGTCGTCCTCCTCGCGCAGGCCGTAGCGCTCACGGATGCCCCGGCTCAGGAACATCAACTGCCCGCGGCGGTTTTTGGCGAAGAAGTGCAGTCCCGGCAGGTTGTCGAAGAGGGCGTGGAACGCGCTGGTCGGCGCGATGTCGCGCAGCCAGGACTCGCGATGGGAGAGCCAGCGCCGTTTCTCCACGGCGCCGCGGTGGCGCAGGGGATGGAGGCGCGTTTTCGGCGAATACGGTGTCGCATTTGTCATAGACAGCGTCGCGGCTTGCCAATATTAATTCACAGCCGCCCGCTAGAGTCAACGATGACGAACCACCGGCGGGCCGCCAAGCCGGGGCCGTCGGATTTCGCAAAAGGCATTTATGAATGAACGCAAGTTGGAAACCCTGAACTTCAAGGGCACGATCGAACTCTGGCAGCCGCTGACACCGCGGCCGGCCATCAGTCATGCCCTGTTTGATTTCGACGGCACGCTCTCCCTCATTCGGCAGGGCTGGCCGGAGGTGATGATCCCAATGTTCGTGGAGATGCTCCCGCGCCTGCCCGGCGAATCGGACGAGGCGGTCCGGCAGCTCGTCACGGACGACATCATGCGGCTCAACGGCAAGCAGACCATCTACCAGATGATGCAGCTCGCCGAGCGAATCCAGGAGCGCGGCGGTCAGCCGCGCGAGCCGCTCTGGTACAAGCACGAGTACCTGCGCCGCCTCGACGAGCGCATCCGCACGCGTCTCGAAGCGTTGCGCAATGGCGCACCGCCGGACGATTTTCTGGTGCACGGTTCGCGGGCGCTGCTGGAGGAGTTGAACCGGCGAGGCATCGCGGTGTACCTCGCCAGCGGCACGGACGAGCCGTTCGTGCTCGAGGAATCGAAGCTGCTCGACCTGACGCGTTATTTTGGCAAGCACATCTACGGTGCGAAGGATGACTACAAGACCTTCTCCAAGAAGATGGTGATCGAGCGCATCCTGCGCGAGAACAAGATTCCGGGCGACCGCCTGCTCTCCTTCGGCGACGGTTACGTGGAAATCGAGAACACGAAGGAGGTCGGCGGCTTTGCGGTCGCCGTGGCCAGTGACGAGGCCCACAACGGTTCCGGCCGCGTGGACGAATGGAAACGCCAGCGGTTGCTGGGCGTCGGCGCGGACGTGGTGATACCGGATTATCGTGACGCCGCCGCGTTGTTGGATATGATACTCCACAAATGAATCCGCCATCGCCCCTTGATTTGTCGAAGTTGAAAGTCTATCCGCTGGCCAGGCGCAAGAGCCTGAGCCAGATTCACGACATCCTCGTGAACCCCGACACCCCGCCGCCAACCTGCAACCCGGCGACGGCCGCCGCCGTGGACGCCTGCGTCCAGCAAATCAAGGCGGCGCGAAAGAAGAACGCCAGCGTCATGCTCATCTATGGCGCGCACCTGGTGAAGAACGGCGGCGCGGCCGTCGTCGAGCGGTTGATGGCGGGCGGCTGGATCACCCACCTTGCCACCAACGGCGCCGGCACGATTCATGACTGGGAGTTCGCGTTCCAGTCGTGGTCCACCGAGAGCGTCCGCGACAATGTAGCCACGGGGACGTTCGGGACGTGGGACGAAACCGGGCGCAACATCCAGATCGCGCTGATGGCGGGCGCGCTGCGCAACGAGGGGTACGGCGCGGCACTGGGCCGGTTCATCCACGAGGACGGCATCGCGCTGCCAACCACGGCCTCCCTGGAGGAGGCGTTGCGCAAGGAGCCGGGGCATCCGCTCTCCGCCGCGTGCGCGGACCTGCTGGTGGCGATGAAACAGCACGGCATCGCCGCCGGCCGCCTCGAGGTAAAACACCCGTGGAAACACACGTCCATCCTGGCGAACGCCTTCCGCCACGGGATTCCCCTGACGGTGCATCCCGGCATCGGGTACGACATCATCACCAACCACCCGATGTATAACGGCGCGGTGGTGGGACGCGCGGCGGCGCTGGATTTCCGGCTCTTCAGCCGCGCGGTGGAAGGTCTGGAGGATGGCGTGGCGATGTCCGTCGGCTCGGCGATCATGGCGCCGCAGGTATTCGAGAAAAGCCTGAGCTGCGTCAACAACCTACGATTGCAGGCCAGGTGCCGGATAATTCACGACCATTCGATCTATGTGGTGGATATTCAGGACGGCGGCAACTGGAATTGGTCGAGAGGGGAA
>CAZAAF010000116.1:0-10327 GCA_964482575.1 uncultured Verrucomicrobiota bacterium
TCATGCGGTTCAGGCACCGCAGGAGGGTGCTCTTGCCGCACCCGCTGGGCCCGATGAACGCGGTGGCGCAGTTGGCGGTGATGTCCACGTTGACGTCGAACAACGCCTGTTTGGGGCCGTACCAGAAGTTCAGGCGATTGACCTGAACGATGGGTTTGTCGATGGGATTATCCATGAGCGTGGCGGGAACGGGCACGAATCCGGGCACGGACGATGACGCCCGCCGAATTCAGCAGGAACGTCAGCCCCAGCAGCACCAGCACCGTCCCGAACAGGATCGGCTTGGTGCGCTCAATGTCCGGCGATTGGGTGGAGAGCACAAACACGTGGTAGCCCAGGTTCATGAACTGGTCCGACAGTTGCGACGGCAGGTGCGCGAGATAATAGGCCGCGCCGGTGAACATGATCGGCGCCACCTCGCCCGCACCGCGGCCGACGGCGAGGATCGCGCCGGTGATGACGCCGGGCAGGGCCTGCGGCAGCACCACGCGCCAGATGGTCTCCAGCTTGGTGGCGCCGAGCGCCATGCTGCCCTCGCGCAACCCCTTCGGCACCGCGCGCAACGCCTCCTCGGTGGCCACAATCATCACCGGCAGCGTCAGCACCGCCATCGTGGCCGCCGCCCAGACCAGCGCCGGCTTGCCATAATGCAACTGCCCACCGTAAAACACCGTGTCCATCCCCCGGCCGACGAACTGGACGAAGAAGCCGAGACCGAACAGGCCGAACACGATCGACGGCACGCCGGCGAGATTGTTGATGGCGCCGCGGATCACCCGCGTCACGGGGCTCGTCGGGCGCGCGTATTCGCTGAGGTAGATCGCCGTAATGACGCCGACCGGCAGCACGCCGAGGGTCATCAACACCACCAGCGCCACCGTGCCGAAGATCATCGGAAACACGCCCGCCTGGGCGGCGTCGAACATGCCCTCCCGGGTGCCGCCGAAGATGAAATGGAGCGACATCTGCGCCGCCCCGTTCCAGGCGATGTTCGCCAGGATCACGCCCACCATGGCGACAACGGAGAACGTCATCACCGCCGTCGCCGCGGAAAGCGCCCCGACAGCCAGTAGGTTGTGATTGGAAGGGCGCGGGGTTCAATGCTTCCCCTCCAGTTTCCGTTTCAGGCGGTGCACCACCACATCGCCGAGGATGTTGGTGAGGAACGTCACCGCGAACAGCAGCGCGCCGAGCAGGAACAGGATTCGGTAGTGGTCGCCCCCGAACACCACCTCGGCCAGTTCCGCCGCGATGGACGCCGTCAGCGTCCGGCAGGAATCGAAAACCGAACCGGACACGATGGAGGCATTGCCGGAAGCCATGAGCACGACCATCGTCTCGCCAATGGCGCGGCCGAAGCCGAGCACACAGGCGGCGAAGACGCCCGGCACGGCCGCCGGGAGCACCACCTGCCACGCCGCCTTCCAGGGCGAGGCCCCGAGCGCCAGCGCGGCATGGGTGAAGGCCTTGGGCACGCTGCTGAGCGCGTCCTCGGAAATCGTGAAGATGATCGGCACGACCGTGAGGCCGAGCGCGATGCCGGCGACGAAGGCGTTGAGGCGGGATTCGTAGCCGAACAGCGTCTGCAGCACGGTGGCCAGCACGATGAGGGCGAAGAAACCGAGCACCACCGAGGGGATGCCGGAGAGCATCTCGATGGCGGGCTTGACGGATTCGCGCACCACAGGCTTCGCGAGCTGGGAAACGTAGATGGCCGCGCCAACGCCGAGCGGCACGGAGAGCAGCAGCGCCACCAGCGTCGCCTTGAGGCTGCCGATGATGAGGGGGATGATATTGAACTTGGGAATCTCGCTCACCGGCTGCCAGATGTATTCGGCCTTGTCGTAGCCATGCCAGCGGCGGGACGCCAGCATCGCGCCCCAGCTCGTGGTATTGATGCGCGCGTCGGGATTGGCGATCTCCTGCAATTCCTGCCCCTTGAGTTCGACCAACTGGCGGAGCGTGTCGGCGTCGTAGGTTTTCAGTTCGTCCGGTTTGACGCCCAGATAGGCAGCGAGCTTCTCCGGCGCGAGTTTGGGAATGTCCGCGGCGGCGATGGGCTTCTGGATGCGCGCGTTGTTGGTCCATCCCAGCGCGACCGGCACCGCCTCGCGGCCGACGAAGACGAAGATCAGGAAGATCATCAGGATCGCCGAGAGCGACACCGCGAAGATGCCGCGCTCGAGGAGCCACTCGCCCCAGCGATGGTGGCGGCGGAGAATGGCCTCCGCGAGCGAGACGCGGGAGGCCATCGCACCGATCTGCGGCTCGCCGCAACCGTTATTCAAGGGCGCTTGCATGGCTGTGCTGATGTTCACGTTGTTTTCCGTCCATCGGCCGGCGGCCTTCTAAAAAGACCGAGGGGCTTTGGCTCCCGCCATCCTGTTCGCCAAAGCCCCTCGTCGATTCCGGGTCCGCCTCTACGACCGTCACTTCGGTCGAGACGGGGCCGCGCCGATTCAGATCATCGCATGTTCTTCGGCAGCGGGAAGTAGCCGACATCCTTCACGACCGCCTGGCCTTCATCCCCCATGCACCAGTTGATGTAGGCGGCGACCGCCCCGTTGTCCTTGCTGGAATTGATGTAGCAAAACAGGAAACGGGAAATCGGGTATTTGCCGGACAGAACCGTCTCCTCACACGGCTCGATGGCCTCCGCGCCGTCGGCTTTGCTCACCTTGATGGCCTTGACGCCCTCGCCGTAGGCGATGCCGCCGTAACCGATGGCGTTGGCGTCGGCTGCGACGCCCTGGATCACCGCGGCGGTGCCGGGCATGGTCTTGGTGGACGCGGCGAAGTCCTTCTTGTTGAGCACGTGCTCCTTGAAGAACTCGTAGGTGCCCGAGGAATTCTCGCGGCCGTAGAGCGAGATGGGCGCATCGGCGCCGCCCACCTGCTTCCAGTTGGTGATCTTGCCGGTGAAAATGCCTTCCAACTGGCTGAAGCTCAACTGGGTGATGGCGTTGCCCTTGTTCACATACACCGAGAGACCGTCGAAGCACATCTTGTACTCGTGCGGGCGGACCTTGAACTTCTTGATGAAGTCGGCGATCTCCGCGGGCTTCATCGGGCGGGAGGCGTCGCAGATGTCCGTGCCGCCGTTGAGCAGCGCAGCGATGCCGGTGCCCGAGCCGCCGCCAGTAACCTGCACGGCTGTGCCGGGGTGGCCCTTCATATAGACCTCCGCCCACTTCTGGCCGAGGATGACCATGGTGTCGGAGCCCTTGACGGTGATGTTCTCCGCGAAGCCGGTCGTCGCGAGGGCGAGCGAGGCGGCCAGGACAAGCTGGGTTGTAAAACGTGATTTCATTTTCCGTGTCTCCTTCAAGTTGACAGACGTGTGTTACGGTCTGGTTACGCTGTGGTTTCGAATCGGTTAATCCGGTTTGCCGGTCTGCGGAGGTGCGTGGGTGACGCACCCCCGCAGCCAGCCAGGGGAGCGAGTGATGTTCCCTTTAGAACTTGATCTGCGAGTCCAGTTGTGCGCGGGTGGCGTAGTAGCCCTGATACCCCGTCTGATCGTGCGCATTGCCGGTCCAGTTGCTGATCTTCGTGCAATCGAACAAGCCCGCGCGCAATTGCCACCAGTCGAAGAGCATATAGGTGACTTCGAACGCATGGCCCTTGCGGTCCGTGCCGCCCGTGCTCCAGTCGTCGTCGGTCCAAGCGTCATACGTTGCGTCCGCCTGGATATATTTGTATTGGTAAGCGACGCGCCACTGGCCCTTCTTCTTGTTGTCGCCATAGGAGACCTGACCGGTCCAGCCGAAGGTCTGGTCCGGATCGCCCTTGTCGATCGCATTGGCGCCCGTGAGGTTCTTGGCGAAGGTGGAGACGTTCTTCATCACCTTGCCGCTGATCTTCACGACGTTGGGCGTGCCCAGGAAGGTCTTGTCGTTGATGTGCCAGGCCAGTTCGCCTTCGGCATACCCGACCTGGAAGTCGTCAATATAATTACCTGCCTGCGACCCAGCGGCGATGACCGAATTACCCAGGTTGGGCGAGGAGGAGTTCCCCGGCGCGACCTGGTTGAGGTTCTTCGTGGTATAGTAACCGGCCACCGTGGTGAGCTTGAGGTGGTCGTTGATCTTCGTTTCCAGGCCCAGTTGCTGATCGAAGTAGTAGGAATTCCTGTCCTCCTGGACCTTGCTCTCATTCAACACATATTGCCCGGCGTTGAAGAACAAACGGAACCGGTCTTTCTCGCCAAACTTGTATTCCAGACTCTCCGCCACACCCTCGGGATTCACATCCGGGTCTTGCGTCATGCATGAAACCAAGGCCGGCTCCCACGTCTGCCAGAGCATCTTGCCGCCGGTGATCTTGAGGCCGAAGGGTCCATCGTTGAGCATCGGCGGATGCAACTGGGCATAGGCCAGGTCAATGCCGATGGACTTGCGCGAACCGGAATCGGTCATGGTCTGGTTGGCGCTGTTGGGATTGGTGGAGCCCGTCGCCACCCGGAAGTTGAGCGTCACCCAATCCTGGAATTCCATCATCGCGCCGACGCGCAAGCGATAACGATACCGTTCTTCGTCGGCCGCATTGCGGGCCGTGGCCGAGTTGGCGGCGTTGTTGAACTGGTCGTTGAACTCGGCGCGCAGCCGGAAGTCGCCGTAGAGAGTGAGCGATTGCAGCCAGGAGGCCACCTTGACCTTGCTGGCATCCTGGACGGCCTGCGCCATCTGGGCGTCGGCCTGTTCGCGAATGTCGTTGGCCTCGCGCTGGCTGACGACGCCCTTCTTGACCAGCAGGTCCAGAATCGCATCGTCGTTGGCCGGCGCCAGCGTCGCGCCCATCAGCGCGACCGCGGCCACCGTGACGGCTTTCGTTGTCAGTTGCTTGTAACTCATAGTCTTTCCTTGCTTCAGTGTCGCTCTCCTTGACTCTCGTTAATCCTGTTCACGCGCCTCCGTACCCAAACTCATGCGGTCATTGTAGAAACGGCCTGTGACGGCCCAAGGGCGGTCTTGTTACGAACGTGTAACTTCACCACTACCGCGCACAATTCTTTGAACGCCTCCGGGGATGGCTTCATGACAACAGAGGTTCCCCCTGCCGCCGCCGCAACAGCGCATTGACCCGGGAAATCAACTCCGCAAACTCAAACGGCTTGGTCATGTAATCGTCCGCGCCCATGTCCAGCCCGCGGATCTTGGTTGCCGTCGTGTGCAGCGCCGACAGCACCAGGATCGGCACCTGGCGCGTGCCCGGGGCGCTCCGCAGCAGCCGGCACACTTCCAGTCCGTGGATTTTCGGGAGCATCAGGTCCAGGAGGATGAGGTCCGGCGTGCGCTGGATCGCCTCGTTCAGGCCGGCCATGCCGTCATACACCGCCAGCGTTTCAAAGCCATGGTGCTGCAAATGAAACTCCAGCAATTTCGACAGGTCGGGCTCGTCCTCGATGATCAGGATGAGTCTTTCGGTTTCGATTGCCATGCCCCGACCCTGACTCCCGGCCGTCACAATCCAAGGTCATCCGGGTGACAAGTGCGTGAACTTCGCGCCTGCTGAAACCTCCTCGACCTGCCGCGGCTCAATGAGGCCGCCAACACACACTCGTCCAAAGCTCGGGGCTTCAGCCCACGGTTGAGAACCGCGCGCCTTCGACGTCGCGGCGCAGCAACGCTTTACAGAGCCCTCTTCAATCTCTCTCCCCCCTCCGCGACCCATCGCCCGGGCAACCGGGCGTCGGTTCTTCCTCATTTCACCGGTCGCATTTGACAGACGCCCATTGTCGTTCCACAGTAGAGTCAGTGATTGAATCCTCAACAAGGAGTTGAACATGTTGACCAACCAAAAAATTGAAAAAGCGCTGAACAACCAGATCCACCACGAATTCACCAACGCCTATGCCTATCTGGCCATCAGCGTATGGTTCAACCACCAGAATCTCCCCGGGTTTGCCCAATGGATGCGCGTCCAGCATCAGGAGGAGCTGACCCATGCCGCGAAGTTGATCGCGTTCCTCACCGACCGCGGCGGGCGGGTGGAACTCGAGGCCCTGGCCAAGCCCCAGGCCAATTACGGTTCCCCCAAGGACGCCATGACGGCGGCCATGAAAATCGAACAGGCCACCACGGCCATGCTCAACAACATCTTCGGGATCGCCGTCGAGGAGCAGGAATACGCCACGCAGAGCTTCCTGAAGTGGTTCGTGGACGAGCAGGTGGAGGAAGAAAAGAACGTCGGCGAAAATCTGGCCATGCTCCAGATGGCTGGCGACAGCAAGGGCACGCTCCTCATGCTCGACCACAAGCTCGGCAAACGCGGCAAGGCCTGAGGACCGTCCGCACGCTCCCAGCGCTGCGTTCCGTGGCCCGCCAGCGTTGCATCGCGTTCGGTGAATGCGATGCTCGTGAACGTGGGCGTTCACGGCGTGTCTCGGCGGTGAAAACGATTGGAAGAAAGTGCCCCCCGTTCGGAGTTCCGCCTTCAGGCGGTTTGTTTCTCTATTTTGGGGGGATTCGGACCGCCTGAAGGCGGAACTCCAAGCGAGTTGAATCCGTGCATGCGCGTTGGAATTCGGCGTTGCAGACCGTTGGTTTGGCGGGACGCTTCCGCAACGATCTCAGAGTTTCCTCACGTTCTCTTTGCGGGAACCTTCCGGCCGGCCCGGGCGGTCCGGCCCTACGGGGTTGTCCCTCGCAGGGGTTGAGCCGGTAGGGCGCGACCGCCAGGCGCGCCGGGCTGTTGCGCCGAGCGGAAAAACGAAACCACGCTCGCACGTGCTACTTGCGTATCACCCCGCGTTTGACGATTGACGTGGCGCGTCCTGCACCTTAAAGAAATGATTCTGAAATCGTTGCCATTGACGTGTATTGGCCCATACGGAAGGACACTATGAAAACCCTGATCATGACCCGCCGACAACTGCTCCGCTACGTCTCCGCCGCCGGCTTCGGCTCGGCGCTCGGCAGCCGCGTGATCGCCGATGAATCCGTCCCCGCGCCCAAGGGCAAGGGCAAGGTGACGCAACTCAGGGATTTGCTGCATCCCACGACGGTCGAGGAGCGGGCGCATTATCCCGCCACGATCGTCAACGGCCAGGTGATGCAGCCGGCGCGCCCGTTGAAGGTGGTTCAGGAGACGGACGTGCTGGTGATCGGCGGAGGTCCCGCCGGGTTCACCGCCGCGGTCGCCGCGGCGCGCGCGGGCGCGAAGACGACGCTCGTGGAACGGTACGGCTATCTCGGCGGCCTCTGGGCGGGCGGCATGGTGCTCCTGGTCATCAGCACGCACGCCACCGAAAACCAGCAGCGCATCCAGGTCGTCCGCGGCATCGCCGACGATCTCTTCCAGCGCCTCTCGAAGTTCGACGGCGCGATTGTCAATTATTCGCCCGACAAATGGAATCCCACGACCGATCCCGAGGCCACGAAGTACATGATGGACGAGATGGTGGCCGAGGCGGGCGTGAAGATGTTCTTCCATAGCTGGGTGGCGGACGTGGTGATGGACGGCAACGCGATCCGCGGCGTGGTGTTCGAGAGCAAGTCCGGCCGCCAGGCCATCCTCGCGAAGGTCGTGGTGGACACGACGGGCGACGGCGACGTGTTTGCCGCCGCGGGCGCGGGCCACGAGCAATGGCTGCACGGCATCGGCCTCGTCCACCGGATCGGCAACGTGGACCGTGTGGACATGGAGGAGTTGAAGGAGAACGGCGTGCGGACGCTCGGCGCGGTGGAGCCGCAGAAGAGCGTGAAGTGGGTCAATCTCCAGGGACCGACCTCCAACGGCCTCGACGTGAACGACCTGACGCGCCTCGAGATCGAACACCGCCGCAAGATCTGGGAGCACGCGCAAAAACTCAGCAAGACCTCCGGCGGCGAATCGCTGTTCCTGCTGCAGGTCGCGCCGCAGCTCGGCGTGCGCACCACGCGCCTGCTGGCGGGCGTGAAGAAGCTGACGTTCGAGGAATTCAAGGAAGGCCGCCAGTTTCCCGACACCATCGCCGTGGGCGGCGCGGAAAACTCGAAGCATCGCGGCTGGCCCATCCCGTACGGGACGCTGGTGCCGCAGAAGCTCGACAACCTGCTCACGGCGGGCCGCAGCATCTGCGTGGAGCACAAGGTCATCGAGGACATGCGGTTGATCGGCGCGTGCCTGACGACCGGCCACGCGGCGGGCGCGGCGGCGGCGGTGGCGGTGAAGGACGGCTGCCGTCCGCGCGACGTGGATGTGGCGAAGGTCCAGAAGCTGCTGCGCAGCCAGGGCGCGTATCTCGGCTAGGCCGCGGGCGGGGGAACGCATGGCGACGGCACGGCGGACAGGCGAGGCATCCCGCGGCACCCGGCTGGCGGGGCGTTGCGTGGCACTGGTCCTGACCACGGTGTTCGCCCTGCAACTCGTGCCGGTGCCTTTTGCGGCGTTCAGTCCGTTCGTCGCGGCGGGCTCGGTGCTAGCGTTGCGAACGGCGGGCGTGCTCGTGCTCGCGGCGCTGCCGGTGCTGCTGCTGATCCTCATCAGCTCGCGATGGTTCTGCCGGAGCGCGTGTCCCGTGGGCCTGCTGCTGGAATGGCAGGCCGGGCTTTGGTCTTCCGCGCCGAATCGCTGGTCGCGCTGGCCGTTCCTCGGGCGCTGGCTGGCGCTGCTGACCCTCGGCGGCGCGTGCGTCGGTTATCCCCTCTTTCTCTGGCTGGACCCGCTGGCCATCTTCAACGGTTTCTTCAGCGCGTGGCGGCAGCCGCTCACGGTCGCCAGCGCGTGCGCCGGCCTCGCGCTGCCGGCGATCGTGGTCGTCGAACTGTTTCTCCCGAAGGTCTGGTGCAGCCGGCTCTGTCCCCTCGGCGGCCTGCAGGAACTGCTCACGCTCGGCACGCGGCGGTTCCGGCGTTCGTTCCAGCGCGAGAGCCCCGAAACGGGCGAGCGGGCGCGGTTCGGACGGCGCAACTTCATTGTCGCGTGCGCCGGCGCGGCGGCGGGGGCGGCGACGCGGGCCGTGCACGCGGGACCGCCGCCGTTGCGCCCGCCCGGCGCGGCGGACGAAAAGGCGTTCACCGGCCTCTGCATCCGCTGCGGCAGTTGCGTGCGCGTCTGCCCGTCGCGCATCCTCTGGCCCGACTCCCTGCGGCACGGCGTGGCGGGATGGTTCGCGCCAGTCATGCGGTTCACCGAGGATTACTGCCGCGAGGGCTGCAACCGGTGCAACCAGGTCTGTCCCAGCGGCGCGATCGCGCGGCTCACGCTGGCCGACAAACGCCGCCGCGTCATCGGCCCGGCGGAGCTGGACCTCGACCTCTGCCTGCTCGCCAACGGCCAGGAATGCACCTCGTGCATCCGCGGCTGTCCCTACGAGGCCATCGTCATCCAGGAAAAGCCGGGCGCGTTCACGGTCAACCCGCACGTGGACCTGGCCAAGTGCACCGGGTGCGGCGCGTGCGAGGTGGTGTGTCCCACCACGCCGAAGCCGGCGATTCGGATTGTTCCCAAGCCCGGCGTGCTGTAAGAATCCTGCGGTTCCCAACCGGCATCGTGCAACCATGAAAGCAACGACTTCCCTTCCCCGTGTGATGGCCCTCCTCCTCTCCGGCGCGTGCGCCCTGGCGCCCGCGTTCTCCGCCACGCCGCCGGAGCCCGGCCGCACGCCGCTCCTGCGCGCCGTGGACCTGAGCCTCGGCGAATCCCAGCAGGTGATGCTCGCCGACGGTTCCACCGCCCGCGTGAAACTGCTCGAGCTGAAGGAGACGCGCGACGCCCTCCGCGACGCCATCCGCGTCGCGCGCGTGAAGGTCGAGGTCAACGGCAAGACCGCCACGCTCACCTCCGCCTTTTACAACCTTCCCGTCCTCGTGGGCGGCGTGCAGGTGGACTGCCCGATCACCCGGGGCTGCAACGCCAACAGCGGCGAGGATTCGTGGGGCTTGAAGAAGGACGCGCGGCTGCGCCTCTGGCCGGCCGGCTCGCCCTGGATGGAGCCGCGCACGTTCGGCTATCCGGTCAAACAGAAGTGGTTCGCCAGCGGCACGCAGATGGCGAACGAGCCGTGCTTCGTGGACGGCGGCGAGGTTCCCGCCAACAAGAAGATCTACTACCACGACAGCCTCGATTTCGGCGGGTGCGAAGGCCTCGCCGAGGTCGTCGCCGCCACCGACGGCCTCGTGGTCTCCGCCGCGAAACAGACGCTGCCCGGCTACGAGGGCACGCCCGTGCACGAGCGCGGCGACGTGGTCTATATCCTCGACGACCGCGGCTGGTACTACCGCTACAGCCACCTCTGCGAGATCGATGCCGCGATGCGCCCCGGCGCGACCGTGAAGATGGGCCAGCGCGTGGGCCTGCTCGGCAAGGAGGGCGCCAGCGGCGGCTGGGCGCACCTGCACTTCGG
>CAZAAF010000117.1:0-10308 GCA_964482575.1 uncultured Verrucomicrobiota bacterium
GAACTCCCGGTTGGTTTCGGAACTCGCGTTTCATCCTGTGGATGAGGATTCAAGGTGTGCGCATCATACCCCCGCCTTCGCCGGCTGGCTACGTGGAACCCGACGAGGACTGATATTTTTCCGACGCGCGTTTCATCGGGGCCCAAGGCCTGTGGACGGATGAGGCTGGTAGGGCGCGACCGCTGGGCGCGCCGCAACGTTCTCAAACCAGACTTGCGTCCTCTTTACCCAAACCGCTCGACCGGCCCGGCGGTCCGGCCCTGCCGGGTGATCACCGTGCACTGCTGGCTCCTAATAATTCTGGGTGTGTCCTGTTTCAACCCACCCGCCTTGTTTGAGGATGTCATCGCGCAAGGCTTGCAGATGATCGCGGAGAATCTTCCGAATCGGTGCCTCGAGATGCTTGACGTTCTCGCCGAGTTTCAGCTTGTAGGTTAGGTACAGCTCGTCTTTGCCATTCTGCAAATCCCAATGCTCAGCTGTCGGCACTTCGATGTTCACTGCATGATAATAAGATGGATCGACAATCGAGCTGAGGCATATGCCGTTGCTTGTCGGTTCCAAAATGCTCATTTGAACGTAGTCTTTCCAGGCAGTGTTCCTGCAGAAGTACAGACGACAACCCGCGTCTCGTAACTGGGTGGTCTTCTTGCATTCGAACTGTGAGCACACGATGGGTGGCTGGGCCGTATTCCAAAAGTTGGTCTTTTCAATCCCCTTCAAGATGGGATGGCTTTTGGAAAACGCGATGAGTTCCGCGCGCATCCCGTTCATGTGCTTGGCGACCAGCGAATCGCCCGGTCCCAACGCGATGGTTTGGGGCGTGTCGGCAGACTCGCGGAGACAGAGCGACACGGCGAACGCCAGCAAAGCGCCCGCCAACAATACAGCCAAGACCATGCCCTTTTTCATGGTTCCGCTTTCCTTGTCCGCTCCTTGAACGATGACTGAATCCTACGCTTCTTGGTATCCGATGGCGAGTTCAAAGGTGGATCGCGGCCTCCGGACGCGATGGCGATTGTTGGAGAGAAGGTGTGTGCCTGGAAAAAGAGACGCATGTTTCAAGCGCCTGAGTTTTCTGTACCGGAACCGTCCGTGTGGTTGGGGCAATGACCCGCGGCCGATAGACCAAGGGGAAAAGACAACGAAGGCGCGAAGACGCGAAGCGGAATGATTTCCACAGGCCTTGGCTTCGCGGCTTCCCGTCTTCGCTGTTCAATAGCCGCACCGGGCCGGTCCGGCTGTTCCTCTGCGTTGAAATCCACCGCGTCCCGCGGTTATACTCCGCCCATGAAGAAAGACCGCTTGTCCGCCGCGTGTGCCGTTGCCTCGCTCCTGTTCATGCTCGCGTTGCCCGCGGCGGCGTCGGCCGCCGCACCGAAACCTCCCGCCACCCCGGGCGCATCGCTGATCAGCCTCATCAACGAGTTCGAGGCGGACGACCAGAGCGTGGACAGCTTCTACGACCTGCCGCGGTCGGCCATCCGGTTCGAGCAGCAGGAAAAACTGTACACTGGCTGGAGGAAACGGATCGCCACGGTCGATTTCGACGCGCTCGACCAGGCCGGGCGCGTGGATTACATCCTGTTGCGCGATGCGATCCAGCAGTCGCTGACGGAACTGGCGCGCGCCCGCCAGCGCGTTGCGGAGATGGATGCCTTGCTGGCGTTTCGCGGTGTCATCCAGGAACTGGAACTGGGCCGATGGCGCGGCCAGCCGGTGAACGGCCAGGCCGTGGCCTCGAAGCTCGCCGACATGGCGAAGCAGATTAAACAAATCCGGGAGCGCGTCGGCAAGGGACTGAAATCCAAGGCCGCCGACAAGCCGGCGGAGGGCCCGGCGAAGAAGGAGCCGGCGGTGGAGAAGAAGGATGATGCCCCGGCGATTCCCGTGACCGCGACGCTGGGCCAGCGGGCGGCGGGGGCGGTGGCGGAGTTGCGCGGCGCGTTGAAGAAATGGTTCGGCTTCTACGACGGCTACCAGCCGGATTTCCAGTGGTGGGCGAAGAAGCCCTACGAGGAGGCGGACAAACAACTGGAGGAGTACGCCAAGTTCCTCCGCGAGGAGGTGGCCGGCCTCAAGGGCAAGGACGAGGATCCCATCATCGGCGATCCGATCGGCGCGGACGCGGTGGCGGAGGCGATCCGGGCCGAGTTCCTGCCCTACTCGGCGGATGCGTTGATCGCCATCGGCGAGCGCGAGATGGCGTGGTGCGAACGCGAGATGAAGGCCGCGGCGCGCCAGTTGAACTGCGGCGACGACTGGAAGGCGGCGCTGGCGAAGGTGAAGGCGGACTTCATCCCGCCCGGCCAGCAGGACGACCTGGTGGCGAAAACCGCGCGCGAGGCCATCGCGTTCGTGAAGAAGAACCATTTCGTGACCGTGCCGCCGCTGTGCGAGGAGACCTGGCGGATGGTAATGATGTCGCCGGAGACCATGAAGACCATTACCTACGCCGCCTACAGCCGCCAGACCATGATGGTGGCCTACGCGAAGGACGAGATGAAGCAGGAGGACAAGCTGATGGTCATGCGGGGCAACAACCGCGCGTTCACGCACCTGACCGTGGCGCACGAGCTGATCCCCGGCCATCATCTCCAGGGTTTCCAGGGCGCGCGTCACCATTCGTATCGGCGCGTCTTCAGCACGCCGTTCTATTTTGAAGGCTGGGCGCTCTATTGCGAGCTGCGGTTGTGGGACCTCGGCTGGGCGCGCACGCCCCAGGAGAAGATCGGCATGTTGTTCTGGCACATGAACCGCGCCGCGCGGATCATCGTCTCGCTCAAGTATCACCTCGGCCGGATGACGCCGGCGGAGATGGTGGATTTCCTCGTCAATCGCGTTGGCCACGAGAAACTCGGCGCGACGAGCGAGGTGCGGCGGTTCGTCATCGCCCAGCCGCTCTACCAGGCGGGCTATCTGCTCGGCGGCCTGCAGATCAAGGCGTTCCACGATGAAATGGTCCGCGCCGGCAAAATGACCGAGCAGCAGTACAACGACACCGTGTTGATGGAGGGCACGATGCCGATCGAGATGTTGCGCGCCGGCGTGCTGAAGCTGCCGCTGACACGCGACACGCAGCCCTCGTGGAAATTCGCCGGCGAAAATCCCGCCGCACGACAGGAGAAACCATGAAACGCTACGGCTGGGTCATCGGGTTGCATCCGGAGAAGGTGGACGAATACAAACGCCTCCACGCCGCCGTCTGGCCGGAGGTGTTGAAGATGGTCGAAGCGTGCCACATCCGGAACTTCTCGATTTATTTCCGCCGGCTCGACGATGGCAAACCCTATCTCTTCAGCTACTTCGAATACACCGGCAGCGATTTTGCTGCCGACATGGCCAAAATGGCCGCCGATCCCGTGACCCAGCGCTGGTGGAGCTTCTGCAAACCGTGCCAGTCCCCGCTCGCCACCCGTGCCGAAGGCGAATGGTGGTCCGACATGGAAGAGGTGTTCCACGCGGATTGATACTGAGGTATCACGGCCCGCTCCGGGGTTGAACAGCGCCCGCTTTTGTGGTCGACTGCCGGCCATGAAATCACTGCTTTCCCTCCTCGCGATCGTTCTGGTTCCCCTGATGGTGTCGGCGGATGACGCCAAATCCATCCTCGTCCAGCCGGGCAAGGTCGTGGCGCAGCCAGACCTCAAGCAGCCGTTGGGCGAGGAGTGGAACGCGCGGAAGGGAACGTGGGAGCCGAAGGACGGCGTGCTGGTCTGCTCGGAGGTGCCCGCGGACAAGCACGCGGCGGTGCTCTGGCATCAGGTCGGGCTGCAGAGCGCGGTCATCGAATGCGAATTCCAGTTCGACGGCGGCAAGGTCTTCCTCATCGGCTGCGACTCGGCCAAGGGACACGTCGGCCGGCTGGTCATCTCGCCGAAGCTCGCGAAGGTGGCGGAAGACATCTCGCTGGTTAACGGCAAGCACGCCAGCTCGACACTCCAGCAGGCCGACCTCGATCTCAAGCCGGGCCAGTGGTACTCCGTGCGGCTGGAGTGGACGGGCGACAAGATCGCGGCGCGCGTGGACGGCAAGGAAATCCAGGGCCAGCACGCCAACCTGGCCACGCCCAAGACGCGCTGGTGGTTCGCGGTGAGCGGCGCGAAGGTGAACGTGAAGAACATCAAGGCGTGCGAGGGGAAGTAGGCCGTCGGCCGGGCCCGTGATTGCCGCTGGCAAACGCGGCGGATTTGGCGCATGGTGGACGCATGGCACCCAAAGCAAAGAAATCGCAGTTTCACCAGCCTCTGGCGGTCTTCCAGCGGATGGCGGCACGTCACACGAATCCGTTGAAGGGTGTGAGTCGCAAGACCTGTCCGACCAAGCCCCCGAAGATGGGTTGATCGGCCCCGCGTCCGCCGGCTGGTGTGTTCATGAGTTCACCCGTCCCCACATTGCTTTCCGCCAACGACGTTGCCCTCAGCTTCGGCCTTCAGCGCGTGCTGGACGGCGTCGTGCTGTCGGTCGCGCCGGGCGAGAAGGTGGGACTGGTCGGGCGCAACGGCTGCGGGAAGACCTGCCTGTTGAAAATCCTCGCCGGGGTGAAACAAGCCGAGGCGGGCGACGTCTCCCGGCGCCGCGGGTTGCGCGTCGGCTATCTGCCCCAGGAATTCGAACTGGATGGCACGAAGACCGTGCGCGAGAACATCGAGGCCGGCGCGAGCGACCTGATGGAGTGGCTGCGCTGTTACGAGGCCGGCCACCGCAGCGACGCGGAGATGGCGGAGTTGCTGCACAAGATCGAGGTGGCGGACGGCTGGAACCTGCAGGCGCGGATCAAGGCCGATGCGACGGCGCTTGGCACGCCGCCGCTGGACGCACAGGTCGGGCCGCTGTCGGGCGGCGAGAAACGGCGCGTGGCCCTCTGCCGCGCGCTGGTGCCGCAGCCGGACCTGCTGCTGCTCGATGAGCCCACCACCTCGATGCGGAGACCATTCGCTGGCTCGAGGGATTTCTCCGCGATTTTCCCGGCGCGGTGATCTTCGTCACGCACGACCGCTATTTCCTCGACGTGCTCGCGACGCGGATCGTGGAACTGGCCGACGGCCGGTGTTTTTCCCATCCGGGCAATTACACGGCGTACCTGGAGGCGAAGGCCGTGCGGCAGCAGATCGCGGAGCAGTCGGAACGGCGGCGGCAGCGGTTCCTGCGCGTGGAACTCGAGTGGGTGCGCGCCGGGGTCCGGGCCCAGCGATCGAAGGCGCGGCACCGGATGGACACGTTTTACCAGGTGGCGGGGCTCGAAGCGCCGCCCGAGGAGCGGGAGATGGATCTGCTGATCCCACCCGCGCCGGAACTGGGCAACATCGCGGTGAACGTGACCGGGGCGGGCGCCACGGTGGGCGAGGGGACGGACGCGCGCTGGCTGTTTCGCGATCTGACGTTCATGCTGAAGCCGGGCGAATGCACCGGCGTCGTGGGCCGCAACGGCGTCGGCAAGACGACGCTGCTGCGCACCTGTATGGGCGAACGCGCGCCGGACGAAGGCGTCGTCACCATCGGGAAGAAGGTGACGTTCAACTACATCGACCAGGCGCGGATGCAGCTCAACAGCGACAAGAGCGTGCTGGAGGAAATCTCGGGCGGGAGCGAATCGATCCTGTTCGGGGACCAGCGGCTCGGCGTGCGTTCCTACCTGCGGCGGTTCCTCTTCACCGACGAGCGCGTGAAGGAGCCGGTCCGCAACCTCTCCGGCGGCGAGCGGGCGCGGCTGATGCTGGCGAAGGTGTTGCGGCGCGGCGGCAACGTGCTGGTGCTCGACGAGCCCACCAACGACCTCGACCTGCCCAGCCTGCGGATGCTGGAGGAGGCGCTGGCGGATTTCGACGGCAGCGTGCTGGTGGTGAGCCATGACCGGTATTTTCTGGACCGCATCTGCGACCAGATCGTGGCGTTCGAGGACGGCGGCGTGTTCGTGCAACCGGGCAACTATTCGTATTATCTCGAGAAGCGGAAGGAGCGGGAGGCACGCGGCAAACCCGTGGTCGAGGCCGCGGCCAAAGCCCTGGCGCCCGGATCGGAGACGGCGGCGGCAAAGCCCGGCCGCCCGCGCAAGCTGAGCTTCAAGGAGCAGCGCGAATTCGCCGGCATCGAGGCCGCCATCCAGGCGGCGGAAGCCCGGGCCGCGGAACTCGAGACGGCGTTGAACGACCCGGAGTTTTATGTGACCCGCGCCAAGGAAGCGCCGGAGTTCATTGCCGGGCTGGAAGCCGCGAAGGCCGAGGTCGCCCGCCTCTACGCCCGCTGGGAGGAACTGGATCGCATCGCGCGTTCCTAGCGTCCCGCGGGACACGCGCGGGCCCGTAACGGGCCGGCCGCTGCCGGATAACCAGAGGGGTGACATTTCGCCCTCTGCGTTCTCTGCGTTGAGCATCCGGAGTTTCAACGCAGAGACGCTGAGGGCGCAGAGGCTCGACGGAGTCTCGCCCCACCTTCATCTGTAACAATGCCATTGAAATCCGACGGCCCCTCACCTTGACCTTCCCCCGTCGGATGGGGAGAGGGACTGCGTTCTCCATGCTGCTGTCACTAAACAGTGAACGTCGTCATCGATGAAAGACTCCTCCCTCGCCCCGCGTCAGCGGGGAGAGAGTCGGGGTGAGGGGCCGCACCGACGGCCTCGGGACGACTTTAGTGTTTTTTCTGCGCGACCGGCAAAAATAAAGGGCCTTCCCGGTTTAAGAAACCGTGGCGCGTGGCCGATGCTCGTGCGTGGCGAGGGGCATGACGCCTGCCACCAGCAGCACGGATGTTGCAGTGCAAGGACGCAGATTGCGTTAACGGATGAACGCCTATGGTTATCAATACGAACGTGGTGGCGCAGACCAGCGCCCGGTTGTTGCAGGACTCCAGCAACCGTCTCAAGAAATCCCTGAACCGCCTCTCGTCCGGTTCACGAATCTACTCCCCTGAGGACGATGCCGCCGGCCTCGCCGTGTCCACGCGATTTGACGCGGAGATCAACCGCGCCAGCGTGGCGATCAACAACATCAACAACTCCCTCTCCTTCTGCCAGACCCAGGACGGGTACATGGAGAAGGTGGGCAGCGCGCTCACCCGCATGGGCGAGCTAACTATGATGGCCCAGGACGTCACCAAGACCGACGCGGATCGCAGCCTTTATAACCAGGAATTCCAGTCGCTGAGCACGTTCGTCAGCAGCGTCACGAGCAAGAGCTTCAACGGCGTGACCCTGTTCAGCAGCAGCGCGTTGAACGTGACCATTGATTCCGAGGGCACCACGCTCCAGATGGCCGGCATCACCGCCACCTATGCGTTGGGTGGCACGCCGCCCCCCACATCCACCGCGCTGGGCACGCTGGTGCCGGGAATGGTGGGCAGCATATGGACCCTGGATTCCGGCGGAGTCCCGGGACCCACAGCCAGCAATACGCTGGCCGATTATATCAGTGACTTCAACTCTCGCTTTGTCAGCGATGGCACGGGCTCGATTTCCTATAATACCAGCACGGGCGTGCTCTCCATGACGGTCAACGCGGGCAAGTCCCTCCATTTCGAGGACACGGACAACAATCCGCTGCCGTCCTTTTTGGGAATCTACTCCTCGGACCTGGACAACTCGGCCGGCGGCTCGGCCAAGACGGTGACCTCCACGCTGTCCGCCGGCGGCATGGACATCAGCACCACCACCGGCGCGGTCTCGGCGCTGACGTCCGTGAAGTCGGCCATCAACCAACTGGCCTCGGACCGCGCGACGATCGGTGCCACCATGGCGCGCCTGAATTCCACCACCAGCAGCCTGAGCACACTCAAGGAAAACCTGAGCGCCGCCAGCAGCATCATCAAGGACGTGAACGTGGCCGATGAGAGCACCCAGTACGCCCGCTACAACATTCTCGTCCAGGCCGGCACCGCGATGCTGGCCCAGGCCAACGCGCTGCCAAACAGCGTCCTGAAACTGTTGAGCTAGACCGGGCCACCGCGACTTTGAAACTTGTTTGCCGGACGCGTGTTTAATGGCTTCATAACATGATGAAGCCAATCCATCGCCGTCGTTTCCTCGGGTGGTGCGCGGGCAGTCTTCCGCTGGTCTTGGCCTCGGTGGCGTGGGCGGCCGCGGACGCCGACGACCAGAGTCTGAAGCATGTGGAGTTCACGGTGGACGGTGCGACCCGCGAGGCGTTGCTCCATGTCCCGGCGAAGGCCAAGACCGCCAGCACCCCGCTGGTCTTTGTGTTCCATGGCCACGGCGGCAGCTCGCAGCAGGCGTCGCGCAGCTTCGGGATCCATCGCCTCTGGCCGCAGGCGCTCGTCATCTATCCCCAGGGACTCAACACGCCCGGAAAACTGACCGACCCGGAAGGCAAGAAGTCCGGCTGGCAGAACACCGCCGGCATCCTGCAGGACCGCGACCTGAAGTTCTTCGACGCGATGCTCGCGAAGCTCAAACAGGATTACAAGGTGGACGGGAATCGCATCTATTGCACCGGCCACTCGAATGGCGGCGGGTTCACCTTCCTGCTCTGGGCTGAGCGCGGCGAGGTGTTCGCGGCGGTGGCGCCGTCGGGCGCCGCGTACCGGGGCCTGTTGAAGACTTCGCTGAAACCGAAACCGTGCCTGCACATTGCCGGCGAGAAAGACCCACTGGTGAAGTTCGAGTGGCAGAAGCTGACGATGGACATGGTGCGCAAACTCAACGGTTGCAGCGAGGATGGGAAGGAGTGGGCGCCGTATTGCACGTTGTATGCGTCCAAGACCGGCACGCCGTTCATCGCAGGGATTCATCCCGGCGGCCACACGTTCCCATCGCAGGCCCCGGCGTTGATTGTGAGGTTCTTCAAGGAAAACCCACCCGCGGGAAAGTAGGGCGGACATTTCTGTCCGCCGTCCTTTCCACGGACAAGAACGTCCGCGTCACAAGTTGTCGCCGGTGCGATGAATAGCAAACCATCGCGTTTGGCAATGGGTTACTTAACGGTGGGGCGGGATTTTGTCGAGCCCCTGGTCTCTGCGAGCCTCTGCGTCCTCAGCGTCTCTGCGTTGAAATTCCGGATGCTCAACCCAGAGAGCGCAGAGATCGCAAAGATACGCAGAGAGCGAAGTTCTACCCCGCTTGGTTATCCCGCAAAAGCCCGGCCCGTTACGGTCTTCTAGTCGTCCTCGGTGACCGCGGCTTCCGCGGGCGGGGGCGCGGCGGCTTCGGCTGCCGGCTGGCCGTGCAGGTTGGCCCGGAGCGTCTCCCTGGTCAGCTCCTTCTCCCAGCGGCTGATGACCACCGTCGCGACGCCGTTGCCGATCAGGTTGGTGACGGCGCGGCATTCGCTCATGAAACGGTCGATGCCCACCAGCAGCGCCAGCGATTCGATCGGCACGCTCGGCACCACCGCCAGCGTCGCCGCCAGCGTGACGAAGCCCGCGCCCGTGACGCCGCTGGCGCCCTTGGAGGAAATCATCGCCACCAGCAGCAGCGTGATCTGGTGGCTGAGATCGAGCGGGGTGGTCGTGGCCTGCGCAAGGAAGACGGCGGCCATGGTCATGTAGATGTTCGTGCCGTCGAGGTTGAAGCTGTAGCCGGTGGGGATGACGAGGCCGACCGTGGCGTCCGCGCACCCGAGCCGGCGCATTTTGTCGATCATGCCGGGCAGCGCCGTTTCCGAGGAACTCGTCCCGATGGTCAGCAGCACCTCCTCCTTGATGTACCCGAGGTAGCGGAAGATGGAAAAGCCGTTGTACCAGGCGATCGCACCGAGCACGACGACGACGAACAGGCCCGCCGTCATGTAGAAGCTCGCCATCAACGCGATCAGATGCTTGAGCGCGCCAAAACCGTAGCTGCCGACCGTGAACGCCATCGCCCCGAGCGCCCCGACCGGCGCAACCCGGACGATGATGCGCATGATGCCGAAGAAAACCTTCGAGACGTATTCGAGGCCGCGCAGCAGCGGCGGACCGTACGGTCCCATGAAGCTGATGGCCGCGGCGGTCAACCCCGCCACGAACAGCACCTGCAGCAGGTCGCCCGTGGCGAACGCCCCGAAAAACGTGGTCGGGATGATGTTGAGGAGGAAATCCACCGTGCTCAGCTTGTGCGCGTTCTGCACATACGACTGGCCGATGCTCGGATCGAGCGTCTTGGGATCGATGTTGAACCCGTCGCCGGGCCGCAGATGGTTCACCACCACCAGCCCGATGAGCAGGGCGATGGTGGAGACGATCTCGAAATAAACCACCGTCTTGATCCCGATGCGCCCGAGCTTCTTCAGGTCGCGCATCGAGGCGATGCCGTGGACCACCGTGCAGAAGATGATCGGCGCAATGATCATCTTGATGAGCTTGATGAACCCGTCC
>CAZAAF010000118.1:0-10306 GCA_964482575.1 uncultured Verrucomicrobiota bacterium
GTTTGTCTGGTGCCGTTCGAGCCGAAGCCCATCGTCCATGCCGCCGACCCGATCAAGGTGTACGAGTACCTGGCGGCGGGCAAACCGGTCGTGTCCACGGCGATTCCGAGGTTGCGGGTTTTCGGCGATACCGTCAGAATCGGCACCGGTCCGGAGGAGTTTGTGGCGCAGATCGAGCGGGCGCTGGCGGAGGACTCCGACGAGGCCGCGCGGCAGCGGATGGCCATGGCCGGCGGGCATTCCTGGGACAGCCGGGTGAAGCAGATTCTGGCGGTGTGGAATGGCGCCGCGGCAGACACGAAGCGTTCATGAAATCGAAGTTGAAAATCCTGTCCATTGTCGGCACGAGGCCCGAGGTCATCAAAATGGCCCCGGTGATCCGGGAGTTGGCGAAGCATCCCGACCGCATCGAGTCGGTGGTGGTCTCCACGGCGCAACATCGCGAGATGCTGGACCAGACGCTCCAGGTCTTCGGGATCCGGCCGGACGTGGACCTGAACCTGATGCGTCCGAACCAGACGCTGGCGCAGATCACCACGGCAGCGATCGAAGGCGTGGAGCGCGTGTTGCGCGAGACCCGACCGGAGGTCGTGCTGGTGCAGGGCGACACGACCACCGTGTTCGCGGCCTCGCTGGCGGCTTTCTATTGCCGCGTGGCCGTGGGCCACGTCGAGGCGGGACTGCGCAGTTTCGACCGGTGGAATCCCTATCCCGAGGAGATCAACCGCCGCCTGGCCGACGTGCTTGCCGACTATTATTTCGCCCCCACGACGCGCGCCCAGGAAAACCTGCTCCGCGAGGGCATTCCGGCGGAGAAGGTTTTTGTCACCGGCAACACGGTGGTGGATGCGTTGCGCTATGCTGCGAGCGTCCCTTACGAGCCGCACGGGCGGGAGGTCAAACAGGTTCTTGACGCTCCCGGCCGCCTCATTCTCGTGACGGCGCACCGGCGTGAGAACTGGGATGAGCCGCTGGCGAACATCTGCGACGCGTTCTGCGAACTCGTGCGCGAGTTCCCCGATCTCCAAATCGTGTATCCCGTCCATCTCAACCCGAAGGTGCGCCAGACGGTGTTGGCGAAGCTGAAGGGTGTGGACCGGATTCACCTGATCGAGCCGGTCGATTACCTGACGCTGGTGCATTTGATGAAACGGTCGCACCTGGTCCTGACCGATTCCGGCGGCATCCAGGAGGAGGCGCCGACGTTCGGCAAGCCGGTGCTGGTCATGCGCAAGGTCACCGAGCGACCCGAGGCGGCCGAGGCGGGCCTGGCGTTGATCGTCGGCACCGAACGCGAGCGGATCGTGACGGAGGCGCGGCGGTTGTTGACCGATGACGCCGCGTATCGCCGCATGTCCACGGCCTCCAATCCGTATGGCGACGGCGAAGCCGCCCGGCGGATTGTGGACGTTCTTCTCGCCCGGATTTCCTCGTGAGCGACCCCGCGTCCAATTCCAGTTCCGCGGCGATCCTGTTGTTCAAGCTGTGTCACATCGGCGACGTGCTGTTGACGACGCCCTCCATCCGGTTGTTGCGGCGGAGTTTTCCCAGGGCCCATATCACGATGGTCGTGAACAAGGGCACCGAGGATGTGTTGTGCTACAACCCGCACCTGAACGAGGTGCTGACCGTGGACCGTGCGACGGGCGTGGCGGGACAGTGGCGTCTGCTGCGGGCGTTGCGCCGCCGCCGTTATGCCGCGTCGGTGGATTTCGCCAGCGGCGACCGCGCGGCGTGGCTGGCCTTTCTCAGTGGTGTGCCGCGCCGGATCGCCTTGTGGTCGCCCGAAGGCGCGCGCCGGATGCTCAACAACAAACCCCTGCAAGTGCCCGCGTCGCCGTTTCACATCGTGGAATTGTATCTCTCGTTTGTGGAGCGCGGTCTGGCCCTCCACACGGAGGACCGGGCGTTGGAGTTGCCGTTTGGCGGGGATGAGGAAGCGAAGGCGGCGGCTCTTCTTCGGGAATCCGGCATCGAGGGCCGGTTCGTCGCGTTGCACGTGGGGGCGCGGTCCAATGCGGCCTTTCGCTGGCCGCGCGAACGCTGGGTGGAATTCGCACAGACGGTCCTGAAGACCCGCGGCATGATGCCGGTGTTCGTGGGGGGAGAGGATTGCCGGGACGATGTCCACTGGATCGTCTCGCAACCGGGGATGCATGCGGTGTCGCTGGTGGGGCGGACGTCGATCTTGGAGCTGGCGGCCGTGCTGAAGCGGGCGGCGGGCTTTGTGGGCATTGCCAGCGGCCCGATGCACCTCGCCGCGGCGGTGGGCACCCCGGTGGTCTGCCTGTATGTGGATGACATCGCGTGGCGGCCCTGGGGAGCGGGTCATGCCGTGCTGCGGGTGGGACGGGAGGGCGCGGAACAGTACGTTACTGTAACGGAAGCCGTCGATTCGCTGACGAATCTTTCTTGCCGCCGGACCGGTTTGTAAGATAACAGAGAGACGTCGAGGGTTGGACGGCCGGTTGGGACTTTGAAAAACGGCCGAGCGGATCGCAAGAACAGCACGCATGAGGCTTTTGGAATTTGTCCGCCGTCATAAGTTCATTCTTCTGGTGATGGTGGCCGCGGCGTTGTACTACCCGCGATTCATTCACCGCCCGCAGGGCTTGACGTTTTATCCGGCAGGCGCGGAAGCCATGCTGCATCAGATCCCCTTGGAAGTCGGCGTGCCGACGTTCACCTATCCGCCCCTGTTCGCCTTCGTCATGATCCCGTTCGTGTTCCTGCCGCCCTGGCTCCGGGATCTGCTCTGGTATGCCGTGCTGGTGGGCAGCACCTGTCTCGGGTTCCGGTTGTGCGAACGGATGGTGTTCAGGATATGGCCGGCACTGTGGGAGAGGAAGGAACTGACGTGGCTGCGGGCGTTGACCCTCCTGTTGAGCATCAAGCTCGTGCTGGCGGTGTTCGAAAACCAGGCCTATGACGCCGTCGTCTTCCTGCTGGATGCGATCGGGCTTTACGGATTGGCAAGGGGCAAGGACTGGCAGGCCACGTTCGGGTTGACGCTGGCGGCCGCCCTCAAGGTGACGCCGTTGTTGTTCTTCCCCTATCTGCTTTTCCGGAAACGCTTCAAGCTCTTCCTGCTCTGTGTCGTGGCCTATACGGCCGTTTCCTTCCTGCCGGACCTGTGTTTCAAACCGAAGGGCGACCCGCTGGGATACTACCCGCGGTGGGCGCATGACATGGTGGGCGGACTGTTCATCAAGGACCCGGCGGTCTTCCAGGTCCGCCAGTGGGACGTGGTCAATCCCCTGAATGAATCGTTGCGGTCGCTGGTCACGCATCTTACGTCGGGAACAAGCTGGTCCAGCCACGCCCCGACGATTCTTCTCGGCGTGTATGGCTGCTACGGGTTGATCGTGCTCGGGTTGCTGATTCGCTCCCGGAAACTGAAGGAGCTGTATGTGGTGGATGGGTGCGTGTTGCTGATCAGCATGCTCCTGCTCGCGCCCATGAGCAGCAAGTCGCATTTCATCGCGCTTGTGATGCCCTACATGGTGCTGGCGGCCTACGTGATCAAGGAGGCGCGCTACCGCTGGTTGGGCGGCACGGTGCTGGCCGTGAGCTTTGCGCTGAATTCCCTCACCGCGAAGCAAATCATGGGCAGGCAACTCTCGGAAGTCTTCCTGTCGGCGGGGTGCATCACCATCGGGACGCTCATCCTGCTCGTCTTCTTCGGCCACATCATGTGCGAACGGGGAAAGACCCCGGCCGAATTGTCCCGCCCTCCAGCCTGAGCGGCTTTGGGATTTCCTGGTCCCCGTCGAAGGGTGCGATCCTCAGCGGTTGACGGCCAGACGGCTGAGATAGTCGCCGTATGCGTTCGGGATGGCCTGGGCCAGCTTTTTCAACTGCGCGGTGTCGATGAAGCCCAGACGGAAGGCGATTTCCTCGGGACAGCAGATCATCAATCCCTGCCGGTCCTTGAACCCCTGCACGAAGTTCGCGGCCTGGAGGAGAGATTCATGCGAGCCGGCGTCGAGCCAGGCGATGCCGCGGCCAAGTTGCGCCACATTCAGCTTGCCGCGTGAGAGATAGACCCGGTTCAGGTCGGTGATTTCCAGCTCGCCGCGGGGCGAGGGCTTCAACTGGCGGGCAATCGCCGTCACCTCGCGGTCGAAGAAATAAATCCCGGGCACCGCAAAATTCGAGCGCGGCGTCTTTGGCTTCTCCTCGATGCTGACCGCCCGCCCGGTCGCGTCGAACTCCACCACGCCGTACCGCTCGGGGTCGCGCACCTGGTACGCGAAAATGGTTGCCCCCTCCGCCGTGGTGGCGCCGATGCGAAGGACCTCCGCCAGGCCGTGGCCGTAGAAGATGTTGTCGCCCAGCACCAGGCACGCCGGCTCGCCGGCGAGAAAATCCGCGCCGATCAGGAACGCCTCGGCCAGCCCGCGCGGCTCGCTCTGCTCCGCATACTGGAACTTCATGCCCCACTGGCTGCCGTCGCCCAGCAGCCGGCGGAATCCCGGCAGGTCGGCCGGCGTGCTGATCACCAGCACCTCGCGGATTTCCGCCAGCATCAGGCACGACAGCGGATAATAAATCATCGGCTTGTCGTACACCGGCAGCACCTGCTTGCTCGCTGCCATGGTGATGGGATACAGGCGCGTGCCCTTGCCGCCGGCCAGGATGATGCCTTTCATTTCTGCTCTCCTCGTTTCGCGTAATTCCGGTCAATCCACTGTTGATATCCCGCCTGCTGCTGGATGGCGGCGACCCACTCCGGATGGTCCAAATACCATTGCACCGTTGCGCGCAGCCCCGTCTGCAACGAATGGCGGGGGGTCCAGCCCAACTCGGCCTTGATCTTGCCGATGTTCATCGCATACCGGCGGTCGTGGCCGGGGCGGTCGGTGACGTGCTGGATGAGCGACGCGTGCGGCCGGTGCGCCGACTTCGGGAGCAACTCGTCCAGCAGCGAGCAAATGCCGTGGACGATGTCGAGATTGGGCGGCTGGTTGTCGCCGCCGACGTTGTACGTTTCGCCGTTGCGGCCCTTGTTGATGACGCGCCGGATGGCTTCGCAGTGGTCCTCGACGTACAGCCAGTCGCGGATTTGCTGGCCGTCGCCGTACACCGGCAGCGGCCGGCCGTTGACGCCGTTGAGGATCATCAGCGGGATCAGCTTCTCCGGGAACTGGTGCGGCCCGTAGTTGTTCGAACAATTGGTGATCGTCACCGGCAGGCCGTACGTGCGGGCGTAGGCCCTCACCAGGTGATCGCTGGAGGCCTTGGACGCGGAGTAGGGCGAGCTCGGGTCGTAGGGCGTAGTCTCCGTGAACGCGGGATCCTTCGGCCGCAGCGAGCCGAAAACCTCGTCGGTGGACACATGGTGGAAACGCGCCGTCGCCGAATCCACGATCTTGTCCGCCAGCCACGCCTGCCGCGCCGCGTCGAGCAACACCTGCGTCCCGTTGATGTTCGTCTGCACAAACAGCCCCGGACCGTGAATGGAGCGGTCCACGTGCGATTCGGCCGCGAAATGCGCGAGGGTGTCCACTCGGTGCTCGTGCAACAGCCTGTCCACCAGGGCGCGGTCGCAGATGTTCCCGTGCACGAACCGATGCCGCCCATCCTCCGGCAGGCCCTTCAGGTTCTCCAGGCTGCCGGCGTAGGTCAGCGCGTCGAGATTGACGATCTTCACCGCCGGCTCGGCCTGCAGCAGGTGACGCACGAAGTTCGATCCGATGAAGCCGGCACCGCCGGTGACGAGAACGGTTTTCATGCGATCAAGCGGACTTCCACTGGCGCAGGGCGAGGGCGACGGCCTCGTGGACCTCGGTCATGGCGATGCCCGCCTTCTCCCGTTTGGAGACGTCGAGGACGCAGTTGGAGCGCGGCGTCTTGGCGGCCAGCCGCATGAACTCGTCCTCGTCAGTGAAGAAGCGGAACTCCTTTTTGCAGACTCCGCTTTTCCGGATCATCTCCACCACTTCGTGCGTGGTGATGGAGCCGGGGTTGGTCATGTTGTAGATGCCGAACGGCACCCGCTTCTGCCAGCAGGCCACGCAGGCCCGGACAAATTCATCGAGTTGCGACAGCGAATTGCGCGCTTCCAGCAACCGCTCGTACCGCATGACCTTCGTCAGGTAGTTGCGCGGGCTGTCCTCGTGGTTGAACGGGATGCGCAGCCGCCAGATGTAGCACTGTTTCGCCTCCGCCAGCACCTCCTCGCCGAGCGCCTTGGTGCCGCTGTAGAAGCTGCAGTGATTCTGCCGGAAGGAGAAATTCGGCGCGTCCGTTTCGGTGAAGCCGCGGCCATCCGGCTTCGCGCCGGTGTAAATGCAGCCGGAGGACACATGGCCCCACGGCACGCCCGCCTGTTCGCACGCCGTCTGGATGATGCCCGGCAGGATCGCGTTGCCAAACAGGCACTCGGCCTTGTGCTGCTCGCAGGCGTCCACGTTCGGCTTGCCGGTGTACCCCGCGCAGTTGATGAGGAACTCCGGCCGGCGGTCCTTCAAGTACTTCGTCAATTCCGGCAGACCGGTGTAATCCAGGTCCTGCCGCGGCCAGACTTCATACGTCATCCCCGCCTGCTCCATGCACGCGCCGAACATCGAACCGACATAACCGCTGCCGATAAGTAGAATCATGTTGGGTTGCCACCGTTGTCTGAATGTTTCCCGTCAACCCATTCCTTATACCATCGGTCGCATTTGGACAAGCGCGGGAACAGGCTCTTAGGGTTCGCCCTGCTTTTTTTTGGGCGGCCTGGGCACGACGGAATCCATCAATTTGCGCCACTCCTGAATGCGGGCGAATTCAGCCGCATCGGCCGTGGAGGCGTTGTAGCGGGAGACGTCCATGTCTTCGTAGAGCGCACGGTGCAGCGCGGGGTCGAATGCCGTGTTTGGCGTGTTGGTTTGCACGCCGGTCGCCTTGCACCACGCCGCCAGCCGCGCGCGCATCGGTTCAACGCGCGCCGGTTCGCGGTCGGCCAGGTTGTTCTTCTCGCCGGGGTCCTGCACGAGGTTGAACAGTTCCACACGCCCTTCCTCGTAGTATTCAATGAGCTTCCAGTCGCCGTCGCGGAGGGCGCCCTCGGGCTGGCTGCCCTGGTTGGTGTAATGCGGGAAATGCCAGAAGAACGGCCGCTTCGGCGCTTCGCCGCCGGCCAGCAACGGCGCGAGGCTTGCGCCATCAAGCCCCGACGGCACCGGCTGGCCACACATCTCCACCAGCGTCGGCACCCAGTCGCTGTTCACCACCGGCGCGTCCACGATGCGGCCCGCCGGCACATGGCCCGGCCAGCGGACGATGAGCGGGATGCGCAACCCGCCTTCGTGAAGGAACCCCTTGCCCGCGCGATACGGCGTGTTGTGCGTGACCTTCTTGTGTTTCAGTTCGGGCACGTGGAGGCCGCCGTTGTCGGAGGTGAAAATGAGGATGGTGTTTTTGGCGAGACCCAGCGCGTCGAGTTTGGCGAGCAGCAGGCCGACGGTATCATCGAGCGTCTCGATGACGGCGGCATACACCGGCTCGAATGCCTTGCCGTTCTTCTCGATGAGCGGCGCCTTGGCCGTGTAGGGAATGTGCGGCGTGTTGTGCGCCAGGTAGAGGAAGAACGGACGGTCGCGGTTCGCCTCGATGAACTGGATGGCGTGCGCGGTCAGGTCGTATTCGCCCTTGCCGCCCTCCGTCTCGGACGGCGTCGTGTTGGGCCGTCCGGCGTGGACATAATCAAAGCCCTGCTCGGCCGGTCCGAAACCCTTGCCGCCGAGATGCCATTTGCCGACGCAGGCGGTGACGTAACCCGCGGGCTTCAGGTACTTCGGAAGCGTCATCTCCTCCAGAGGCAACTGTTGCCGGATGACGGGATGCAGCAGTTTCTGTGACGGACAATCCGGCCGGCCCGGCAGATACGTGGTCAGGTGCAACCGCGCTGGGTTCTTGCCGGTGAGGATCGCGGCGCGCGACGGCGAGCAGATCGGTTGCGCGCAATACGCCGACGTGAACCGAGTGCCTTCCGCCGCGAGGGCATCGAGATGCGGCGTGTGATGCTCCTTCCGCCCGTAACAGCCGAGGTCGTTGATGCCGAGATCGTCGGTGAGGATGAACACGATGTTCGGCCTGGCCGGCCGGGATTCGGCCGCGGGGGAGGTTGGGCAGGCCGCTGTGAGCGACACGACAGTTGCAATCAGGGCGGTGAGGGTGAGATGGGTTTTTTTCATCAGGATTCCTCTGCAATGCGGCGTAACGATTCGGATTCGGCTTTCTGCGGGCGTTGCGTTTTTCGCTTCGGCTCGGCGGGCGCGTTCGGGTCGTAGTCGGGGTTCGGCGTCGGCAGTTGCGCGCCAACGTGCGCGCGCCAGTCGTGGAGCTTCTGGCGAAGCGCGGCGGTTTTCTCCGGCATCTTGGAGGCGAGGTCGGTTGCTTCGCCGATGTCGTTCTTGAGATTGTAGAGCTCGACGTGGTTGTCCTCGAAGAACTCCACAAGCCGCCAGTCGCCCTCGCGCACGGCGCTGTAGGGCGTCGCGCCGCCGGGATGATAGTGCGGGTAATGCCAGTAGATGGCGTCGCGCCGGAGCGGGCCGGCCTGTTTCAACAGCGGCACGAGGCTCTCGCCGTCCACCGGCGCGCCGCCACGCGCCGCGGCGATGTCGAGGATCGTCGGGAAATAATCGGCGCTGATGACCGGGGTGTGACAGATACTGCCGGGCTTCGTGACACCGGGCCACTTCACGATGAGCGGCACGCGGACGCCGCCTTCGTAGGCGGAGCCCTTGCCCGCGCGGAGCGGGGCGTTGCAGGTGACCGGATTGCGTGCGGGCAGCATCAACCCGCCGTTGTCGGAGGTGAAGACGATGAGCGTGTGGTCCGTGAGCTTGAGGTCGTCGAGCGTGCGCAGCAGGACGCCGACACTGTCGTCCACACTCTCGATGAGCCCGGCGTAGGTGGCATTGTGCTGCGGCGCGGAGGGATCGGCCTTGGCCTTGTATTTGGCGATGACCTCCGGCTTGGCCATCAACGGCGTGTGGACGGCGTAATGCGGCAGGTAGAGGAAGAACGGGCGCTCCTTGTTTTGAGTGATGAACTTCACCGCCTCGGCCGTGAGCCGGTCGCTGAGGAACTCGCCCGGCGGACCGTCGGGAAGCGTCGGGATGTGATACGGCGAGAAGTAACTGGGCGGCTGGCCCTTGTCGCAGCCGGCGATGTTGAGGTCGAAACCCTGCTTGTCGGGCCAGAATGCCGCCTCGCCGAGATGCCACTTGCCGATGCTGGCGGTGGCGTAGCCGGCGGCCTTGAGCGCCCGCGCGAGGTTCATCGTTTCCAGCGACAGATGCTTCGACCAGTCGGGAATCCGCAGCTTCGCCTTGGGCCGCTCGTGGCCGGCGATCCAGTCCGTGAGATGCAGCCGCGCCGGATACTGGCCGGTGAGGATGCTGGCGCGCGTGGGCGAACACACGGTGCATGCGGAGTACGCGTCGGTGAACTTCATGCCCTGGGCGCAGAGCCGGTCGATGTTCGGCGTCTCGTAAAACCGGCTGCCGAAACACGCCAGGTCGGTCCCGCCGAGATCATCGGTGAGGATGAACACGATGTTGGGCTTCTTCGCCGCCTCGCCAGCCACGGCGCTGGTCGCGAGCGCCACGGCCGCGACGAGACACACGATCGCCCGAAAAAAGAAGGTCTTTGTCATGGCTGTTTCTATTGTTGGGATTTGGTTTTCTTCTTTCCCTTGCCCGCGCCCTTGCCGCCGTCGTGCGGGTAGGGGATCACGTGGGCGCGTTGGGCCCAGGCATCCCACTTGGCGGCAAGTTCCTTCGCGCGCTCGGGTTGTTCCGTGGCCAGATTGTGCAATTCCGTGCGGTCGGCCTTCAGATCGTAGAGTTCCCACGGGCCGTTGCGGCCGAGACGGACGAGCTTCCAGTCGCCGACGCGGATGGCGGCGTTGCCCTCGTGCTCCCAGTAGATCGCGTCGCGCTCGAGAGCCCGGTTGTCGAACGCCGGCACCAGGCTCCGGCCTTCCATCGGCAGGATCGGCGTGCCCTTGACCTCAGCCGGGTACGCCGCGCCGGACACGTCCACGCAGGTCGCCATCAGGTCCACGAGGTGGCCGGGCTGCCGCCGCAGTTCGCCGCGCGCCGCGATGCGCGCGGGCCAGTGGGCGATGAGCGGTGTGGAGATGCCGCCTTCGTGGTTGAAATGCTTGTACCGGCGCAGCGGCGTGTTCGAGAGCGTCGCCCACGACTGGCCTTCGAAGACCGTGGACTCGGCCGAGCCGGGCGCGCCGGGGCCTTCGAGCCGGCCTTTCGGGCCGCTCTCGGCGTTGGCGCCGTTGTCGGAAAGGAAC
>CAZAAF010000119.1:0-2082 GCA_964482575.1 uncultured Verrucomicrobiota bacterium
GCCTCAGGCTTATCGGACACCCATATCCATCTGAACTAGAGTGGGCGGGGAGGCGACGCCAAGACGTGGATAAATAATAAGAGGGGTGGAGAGGGGCTCGTTTCCGCAGAAAGCAGAAAGTCAGGAATTTCCCTTTACAGGCATGGGGTGCAAGCATATGATGCCTGCCCGTTTCCGGCTAAGGAGCCGGTACCGTAATATGGCAGTGATGCCGCAGATTTATGGACGCAACAAAGAAAACAGACATAACCAAGGAATTCCGGTTACACGAGCGTGATACCGGCTCGGCTGATGTACAGATTGCATTGTTGACCGAGCGGATCAACGAGTTGACCGGTCATCTGAAGGTTAATCAGAAGGACCACAGCTCGCGTCGCGGGCTTCTCATGATGGTGGGTAAGCGCCGTCGGTTGCTGGACTATTTGAACCAGACCGACAACGGTCGTTACCACCAAATCATCAAGAAGCTGAAGCTCCGCAAGTAATTCAGCTTTCAGCCCTCGCCTCGCGCGTGCTTTTCGGCCGCCGGGGCGAGGGTGGTATTTAACCCGAAAACGAAAACAACCCACGCAACCCGCCCTCGAGACGGGAAGGTTTCAAAGAACGCAGACCGGAGTTTGCTGCTTCCTTTGAAGCTCTTCCGCCAGCGGGGTGGGGTTGCAATTTAGGAATTATGCAACACACCATTCGAATCCCCATTGGCAGCAACGAACTCATTCTCGAAACCGGCAAACTCGCCCTTCAAGCGGACGGCGCGGTGACGGTTCAATATGGCGAAACCGTCGTCTTTGTGGCGGCGGTGGCAGCCAACAAGCCCAAGATCGGACAGGATTTTTTCCCGCTACAGGTGGACTATCGCGAGAAAGCCAGCGCCGCGGGCAAGTTTCCCGGTGGCTACTTCAAGCGCGAAGGACGCCCCACGGAAAAGGAAATCCTCACCGCCCGCATGATTGACCGGCCCATCCGGCCGCTCTTCCCCGAAGGCTATTTCTGCGAAGTACAGGTCATGTCCATCCTCCTGTCGGCCGATTTGGAGAATGAATCGGACATCCTCGCCATCAATGGCGCCAGCGCGGCGTTGACGGTCAGCGACATCCCGTGGAACGGCCCCCTCGGCGCCGTCCGCGTCGGTCGCATCAACAAGCAGTTCGTCGCCAACCCGACCCACAGCCAGATGGTGGACAGCGACCTCGACCTCATCTACGTCGGCAATGAGACGGACATGGTCATGATCGAGGGGTGCTCCCAGGAATTGACGGAAGACGAAGTGCTGGCCGCGGCTGAATTTGCCCAAGGGATTGTGAAACAGATCGTGGCGGCGCAGAAGCAGCTTGTCCAGCAGGTGAGCGTTGCCAAGCGGAAGGTGACCCTTCGGACCGTTCCGGAGGCGCTGCAGGCCAAGGCCAACGCCCTGGCCGGGCCGAAAATCCTGGCAGCGCTCCAGACTCAGGGCAAGCAGGCGCGCATTGCGGCGGTGGCCGCCGTCTATGACGAACTGCTCGCCGCCGCCAAGGCTGACAAGCCGGACATCGAGGAAGGCATTGTCAAGATGGCCTTCGAGGCGGTCCAGCACGTGCAGATCCGCAAGTACATCCTGGGTTCCAATCGCCGTCCGGACGGTCGCGCATTGGACCAGTTGAGGCCGATCACTGCGGAAGTGTCGTTGTTGCCCCGTCCGCACGGTTCGGCGCTCTTTGCCCGCGGCGAGACGCAGGCGATGGCGTTTGCCACGCTCGGCTCAATGGCGGACATCCAGGAACTGGATTCCTATACCGGTGGTACGCCGGAAAAGCGGTTCATGCTGCATTACAATTTTCCGCCGTTCTCCACCGGTGAGACCGGCCGCATTGCCGGTCCCGGCCGCCGCGAGATCGGCCATGGCGCGCTGGCCGAGCGTTCGCTGGAAATGGTGTTGCCGCCAGTGGACAAGTGGCCCTACACCACGCGTTTGACCAGCGAGATCATGTCCTCCAACGGTTCAACCTCCATGGCAACCGTCTGCGGCGGCTGTCTGGCGCTGATGGATGCGGGGGTGCCGATCAAGGCCCCGGTGGCGGGTATCTCCATCGGTCTGGTGACCGA
>CAZAAF010000119.1:2092-10246 GCA_964482575.1 uncultured Verrucomicrobiota bacterium
TGCGCGGGCGTGGCTTTGGGACTCATCTCCAACGAGGACGTCTCCAAGTTCGCCATTCTCACCGACATCCTTGGCATGGAAGACCATTTCGGCGACATGGACTTCAAGGTGGCCGGCACCCGTCAGGGCATCACCGGTTTCCAGGTGGACCTGAAGATTCAGGGGTTGACGTTCGAATTGATGCGCCAAGCGTTCCTTCAAGCCCGGGTTGCCCGGATGCAGATTCTGGACATCATGGCCAAGGCGTTGCCCGCGCCGCGCGCGGAGTTGAGCAAGTATGCGCCGCGCATGGAAACGCTGCGCATCCCGCCGGACAAAATTGGCTTGCTCATTGGTCCTGGCGGCAAGACTATCAAAAAGATCACGGAAGAGACCGGTTGCAAGATCGATATCGAGGACGACGGCAGCGTGTTTGTGTTCTCGACCAACTCGGAAGGCATGGCGCGCGCCCGGGAGATTATCACCGGTATGACGGCGGAGATCGAAGTAGGCAAGATCTACCGCGGCAAAGTGGTGACAATCAAGGAGTTCGGCGCGTTCGTCGAAGTGCTGCCGGGCAAGGATGGTCTGGTTCACATTTCGGAACTGGCCGACTTCCGCGTCCGTCAAGTGGAGGATGTCTGCAAGATGGGCGACGAGATCTGGGTGAAGTGTATTGGTGTGGATGAAAAAGGCCGGGTACGCCTGAGCCGCAAGGCCGCTTTGGCAGAAAAAGACGCCTCGGCCGCCGAGAAAAAATAGTTCAGCGAAAGGCACTCTATGAGGAGAGCTCCCCTCGCCGTGGGGTCGTCACCGCGCCGGGTGCGGTGGGGTTTGTGGATGGGTCTATGGATGGCGTTGTGGCTTGCCGCAACGCCGGGGGCTTTGGCGGCAGAGTCGGACGACGCTCTGTTCGCCCGGGGCGAGGAGGCGCTGAACAAGGCAGACTTTGACACCGCCATCAAGGCGCTGTCGGAGTTTGCCACGACCCGCACCGCTTCGGTGCGGGCCAACGACGCAAAACTCAAGCTCGCCTACGCCTATTTCCTGAAGGGTATCTATCCCGAGGCGATCAAGACCCTCACGGTGTTGTCGGCGCCGAATTTCCCGGTGCCGCAGATTCGCGAAGCGGCGATGTTGATGCTGGCGCAGGCGTATGGCCGGCAGGGGGAAATGGACAAGAACCCGAAGACCAAGGATATCACGCTGGACAAGTCCATCGCCACCTTCGATGAGTTTATCAAGACCTATTCCCGGGGCGAGGGCGGTGACGATGCATTGTATGGACGCGCAGGGGCCAAAATGTTCCGCGGCCTGTTTGACGACGCGCTGAAGGACGTGGATGCCTTTCCGAAGCAGTTCCCGAACAGTCCCATGCTCGCGGAGACCTACTTCCTGCGAGCCAAGATTCTCGCCGCGAAGGCCATCGCCC
Organism: uncultured Verrucomicrobiota bacterium; assembly: GCA_964482575.1. Lineage (GTDB taxonomy): Bacteria > Verrucomicrobiota > Verrucomicrobiia > CAIQCK01 > CAIQCK01 > CAIQCK01. The sequence continues at coordinate 3,504 of CAZAAF010000119.1, forward strand.
AGATGAAGGCCGGCCAGAAGGACGATGGCGCCAAGACGCTCCAACAGTCAAAGGCGTTGTTTGTGCAACTGATGCGGCCTGGGGCTGACATGGCGGTGGCCAGCGAGGCTGCCCTGAGTGCCGCACAGATGTGGCTCGAACAAAAATTCTATGCTGACGCGATCTTTTTCTATCGTCAGGTTCGGCCCAAGGCGGAGATCGTCCTGAGCCAGCAGGCGAAAGTGGATCAGTTCAATGACGCGTATGCGAAGCTGGTGGCCCAATACCGGACGGCAGGCGGTGCCAACGCGCCGGCCGTGGTGAAGTTCAAGGAACGCGTTCTCCAGGAAGTGAGCAAGCTGGAGTCCATCAAACGCAATCCCGACCTTTATATCTCCGCCTGGCTGGGGACCGCGATTTGCTACATGGCACAGGAGTTGTGGCAGGAAGCGTATATCCTGACCCACCACTTGTTGGTGAGCCTGCCGCCGGATGCCACCAAGGAGGACCGGAAGTACACGCTGGACACGATCTTTCGTGTCGAGATGGGGTTGCAGAACGTGGACGAGGCCCAGAAATACTACGACCAGTTCCAGAAGGAATTTCCGAAGGACGCCATCGCCCAGGATAATGGCATGTTGTTGGCCACGCTTTATTGGGTCAAGAACCGTCCCGATGACGCGCTGGTGATGTGTGGTCGCGTACTGGCCGATTACCCAAATACGACTGCGGCGGAGGAAGCTCTGGCCACGCAAAGCTCCATTCTGGTCAACAAGGGTGATGCGCAGAAGGCGTTGGACCAGATTCTGGCCTACCAGAAGGCGTACGCCGGCAAAGGCAAGTTCGCTGGCCAAATTACGCATCGTCTGGCCCAAGTGTATCGCCAGATGAACAAACTGGATGAGGCGTTGAAAAACTTCAAGGAAGCGCGCGACAAGTATCCGGACACTGAATTTGCGGACGACGCCAATCTCCAGGTCGGCGCGACACTGGTGGCCTTGAAGCGATATGACGAGGCGGTCATGGAATTGACCCAGTACAAGGAGCGGTTTGCGAGCTCGCCGCTGTTACCGTCCGCACTCCTCCAGTTGGGCGAGGCGTATGCCGGCAAAGTGCAGATGGCGGCCGAGAAAGGTGATACTGCCGCGACGAAAGACTCCTTGGACAAGGCCGTGGCTGCGTACAAGGAAGTCATCACCCGCGGAACGAGCGATCCGCAACTTCCACCGATGGCGCAGTACCGCATGGGCATGGCCTATTTCCAGGCCAAGGAATTCGACCAGATGGCCAAGGCGTTCGGGGAACTGACGAGCAAGTACAAGGACTCGCCGCTCCAGGCAGATGCGCATTTCTGGCTTGGCTACAATTACCAGCAGCAGAACAAGTTTGCGGATGCTGCCGCTGATTTTGAGGCCGTGGTCAAGGACTTCTCCACCAGTGCCGTCGCGCCGGAAGCGGCGGTGCGCGCCGGTCAGTCGTGGGCGGGTGTGGCTGTCGGGGTGGGCCGTTCGCGCGCGCTCATGCCGCCGGAGAAGGCCAAGCTGTGGGATGACGCGGTGGCCAAGGCCCTTGCGGCTTACGAACAGACCATGGCGATGTTCCCCGATATGCCGGTGGCGCCATTGGCCACGACGGGCATCCTCGAACTGATGCAGCTCAAGCTGCGCGCCCGCATCGTAGATGCCGCGGGAGTGGACAAGTATTTCAACGATCTGTTGAATGGCCCGGCGGGCAAGAACACCACGCTCAAGGTCAATGCGCTGTTCGCGCTCGGCAACCTGCAAAACGCCTTGGGCGATCCCAAACGCGCCTTGGCGACGTTCCAGCGCGCCATCAAGGAAGGCCCGAACGTCGAGCTCGATGCGGCGTCTTATGAAGCCTATGCCAAGGCACTCATTGACAATGACAAGTTCGACGAGGCGGTCGGGGTTTATAAGAAGACGGCCGACACGGCCAAGCGAGCGGGGGAATGGCCCACATGGGCCGAGGCACAGTATGGCATTGGTTACGCGTACTTTATGAAGAAGGACGCCGCCAATGCCCGCAAGCAATTCGCCCTGTTCACGTCGGTCCTGGATGGTCTGGCGTCGGGCAAACTCAAGCCCAATTCCCTGGGCATGGAAGAACGTGCACTCGCCAACTGCAAGAAGAAGTCCGATGCCCAGCTCGGCATGGCTGACATTCTCCTGCAGGAGAAGAAGTACAACGAGGCCTTTGCCAAGTACAAGGAGTATGTGGATTCTATTCGCGCCATCACCAAGGCCCGCGCCCGTGCCGTGCTGGGCATGGGCCACAGCCTGATGGGCCGCGCCGCCTCGCAGGCGCCCGAGCAGGCCGCCGCGGATTATCAGGCCGCGTACAACAACTTTGCCAAGGCGGCGGATCTCTTCCTCACCTTTGAAGATGTGGTGGTCGAGGCGCTGTATTGGTCCGGCCAGGCGCAGGAAAAACTCAGTCATCCCGACGAAGCGCGGAAGGCTTACGACAGTTTGCTGAAACAGTTCCCGAACGATCCGTTGGCTGCCAAAGCCAAGGATGCGCTCGCCAAGCTGCCGCCGCCCCAACCGGCCGAACCCGGCAAGAAATAAACGGACGGACCGCGAGGTGGGTGAAAGGTGCGGCTCTCATGTGGCTGCAGCCAGGATCTGCCAACAAGAACAACCGTCGAAGCCCGGACCTCTTTCAGCTTCGGGGTTTGGAGCCTTCGATGTTTGTTGCCTCCACGGTGCGTGTCTTGGTGCGTGTTTAACAGGTATCTTTCTTTTTCATCATGAAATCTCCAGACAATAGTCTCGATCTTCCACGCGTCGGTTATGTCGGTCTCGGCATCATGGGACGGCCGATGGCCGGCCATCTCCTGAGCGCCGGTTATCCAATGACCGTGTTCAACCGCACCCGCGCCAAGACCGATTCGCTTGCCGCCGCCGGCGCACGCGTGGCGGATTCGCCGCGGGCAGTCGCGGAGGCCAGCGACATCATCTTCACCAATGTCACGGACTCACCCGATCTCGAAGCCGTCGTGCTCGGAGAGACGGATGAACCGCAGGGTGTCATTGACGGCGCGCGTCCCGGCAGCATCGTGGTGGACAATTCCACCGTCGCACCGGCCACGGCGAAGAAAGTCGCCGCCATACTTCAGGCCAAAGGCGTCCACTTTCTTGATGCGCCCGTCACGGGCGGGGAGAAGGGTGCGGTGGAGGCGACCCTTGCCATCATGGTGGGCGGCGAGGAATCGGTTTTTCAGCGCGTACTGCTGTTGTTGCAGAAGCTTGGCAAGACGGTGCTTCATGTAGGCCCGCATGGCGCCGGTCAGATGACCAAGGCCATCAACCAGATCCTCGGTGCAGTTCATCTGTGCGCCATGGCCGAGGCGCTGGCGTTGGCGAAAGCGGCCGGTCTCGACCTCGAGAAGACGCGGCAGATCGTTGCCAGCGGGGCGGCTGGCTCGTGGATGCTGACCAACCTCGCCCCCCGGGCCATTGCGGGCGATTTCCGTCCCGGTTTCAAGGCCGTCCTCCAGAACAAGGATCTGCGCATAGCCATGGAGGCCGCCACCCAGCTTGACCTCGACCTGCCGCTGACCCAACTGGCCAAGCGCCAGTTCAAGCAATTGGTGGACATGGGCTGCGGGGACGAAGGTACGCAGGCCATCGTCAAGACGTGGGGTAAATCGTAGGCGCCGGTGTGCAGACCGGTCGTGTCACGGTTTGATGTCCATAACCTGCGAGGGCGTGGTTCCAAAGCCCTCCACGGCGATCTTTGTCGGAAACACGGATATCACCGCATAGCTTGTGCCGCCGGAGGGCGATTCAATCATGCCATGGATGGTCAGGTGATGAATGCCGTCAGCCACGGCATAACCGCCCTTGTGATGATGTCCGCAAATCCACGCGGCGACGCAGCCGGATTGCACCAGCAGTTTCTGGATCTCCTCGGAGTTCCAGAGGATCGATCCCGGGCTGCTGGCGGCCGCGAGAATCGGATGATGGCAGAAGACAATCACCCGCTGCTTTTGTTTGGCGGCGGCGGCCAGTTGATCGCACAACCAGGTCATTTGCGTCTCGCCGAGGGCGCCGGCGTAGGGGTTCGACTTGGGGAGCTTCGCCAGATACTTTTCCACCTCCCCGGCCTGCTTCGAGCCTTCGGGCGACTTGCGGCTGACATCCATGCCGTCCAGAACGAGGAAACGCCAGGGTCCTTGTGAGAATGCGTAATAAGATGACTCCAGCCCCAGTTCCTTCAGCAGGGCCGGGCGCGGCACAGTGAGACAGTGATTGCCGATCACGTGCCGGACGGGACACGACAGTTGGCGGAAGATGCCCGCGATCAGCGCCAGGTCTGCCGCGGATTTTTCGCCGTTGCCGTCAATGCTGTCGCCAAGGTTGACGGTGAACGCCAGCTCGCGTTTGTTGAAGTCGGCCACGCACGCGCGGAGCTTGTCGGCGGACTCGTTGTAATGCCGGTTGCCCCGTGGCGGCTTGTCCGCGTATTGCACATCCGCCACCACACCGAATTGGAAGAGTGGTTTCCCGGCCTGCTGGCCGAGGGCCGTCATCACCAAAGACAGGCATCCGAGGATCAGGAGCGCGCGGCGGGAGATGAATCGCTTCATGGTACGAACCTTACAGGAGCTTCGGTTTCGTCTCAAGCCGGCACTGGAGAAAGCGGAGGCTTGGCGGGGTGTTGCTTTTTCGTGTGCCTTTTGGGCCCCGTTGTGGCTAATTTTCCCGTCATGCCAACGAAAGCGCCGCCCGTTTCCAAGTTGATAGCCGCGTTGCGCAAGACCTATCCGGATGCGCATTGCGAACTGGACTTCACCACGCCCCTCGAACTGCTCGTGGCCACCATCCTCTCGGCGCAATGTACCGACAAGAGGGTCAACATGGTCACACCCGCATTGTTCGCGCGGTTCAGGAAGGCCGCCGATTACGCCGGGGCGCCGCTGGCGGACCTGGAGCGGATGATCCAGAGCACCGGCTTCTTCCGCAACAAGGCCAAATCCATCCAGGCCGCCTGCCGCGATATTGCCGACAAGCATGGCGGTCGTGTGCCGGAAACGATGGAGGCGCTGATCGCGCTCCATGGCGTTGGTCGCAAGACGGCGAACGTCATCCTCGGCAACGCCTTCAACAAGAGCGAGGGCGTGGTGGTGGACACGCATGTCCTCCGGCTCTCGCAGCGGCTTGGACTGACGAAACAGAAGACTCCGGAGAAGATCGAGGCCGACCTGATGAAACTGGTGCCGCAGGCGGTATGGACGATGTTCTCGCACTGGCTCATCTGGCATGGACGGCGGCGTTGCTATGCGCGCGGACCGGAGTGCGAAACGTGCGAGCTGGCTGCGCTCTGTCCAAGGATTGGGGTGAAGGCGTGATCCTGGGCATTTACATTGTTCGTCATCAGTCGTCCCGGGCGGACGTGGAGCCCTGGATGTTCCTGGCAGGAGCAGTGGCGACGATTGTTTTTGCGGCGGTTCTCCTGTGTGCCGTGGCCACCCTGCGGTATCGAATCACGGAACGCGCCGTGGAAGTGATCCTCTTTGGCCGCTGTGTCCGGCGCATCCGGCTGGAGGACATCGACTATGTCCGTCGCGGCAGCGCGTTGTGGAACGAGCACTGGACAAACTTCAAAACATGGAATTCTGTAACACTGCGCCGCAAGAGCGGGTGGGTGAGGAACTTCGTCATCACCCCGGGCGACCCGGGCGGGTTTATTGCCGAGCTGGCGCAGAAACTGGAGAACTTGAAATGAGCGAATTGAAGGAAGGGGACAAGGCGCCGGCGTTCAGTGCGCCGGGCAGTGATGGCAAGACGTACAGTTTGAAGGATTTGAAGGGCCAGACCGTGGTGCTTTACTTTTATCCGCGCGACAACACGCCTGGCTGCACCGTCGAGGCGTGCGAGTTCCGCGACAGTTTCGCGGCGTTTCGCAAGGCTGGCGCGGTCATCCTGGGCGTCTCCACCGACAGCCTCAAGAGCCATGCCGGGTTCATCGAGAAACAGAAGCTCAACTTCGTGCTGCTGGCCGACGACGACAAGGCGATTCACCAGGCCTACGGCGTCTGGGCGAAGAAGAAGTTCATGGGCCGGGAATACATGGGCACCTTGCGCACCACGTTTGTCATTGCTCCCGACGGCCGGCTGAGGAAGATTTTCCGCGAAGTGAAGCCGAAGGGCCACGCCGCCGAGGTGCTGGCGGCGGTGTGAGTAACTGCCGTCTCGCCCGAACAAAGAAGCCGCGTCACAGAGTGATCCGGCTTTTTTAACGGTTGCCTTGTCTGCGCCGCGCTGCCATCACCCACTTCCTTCCCGCTCTTGCCACCGTGGGCGCGGAGGACGTTGGCGATGTCGGGATGGTTGTATTTCGTCGCGGTATCGAGTGGCATCAGACCTTTCTTGGTGCTGGCTTTGGGTTCACCACCTGTGCCCTCCGCGAGGGACTAGACACCGCCGCGGTTTTTTGAAATGATGGGCACTGTGAAGCAATCCATCGTGACTTTGGACATGGAAGGCGTGTTGACACCGGAAATCTGGATCGCTGTGGCGGAGAAGACCGGCATCCCGGAGTTGCGCCGGACCACGCGCGACGAGCCGGATTACGACAAGCTTATGCGGGGTCGGCTGGCGATTCTGGACCGGCACGGGCTGAAGCTCTCGGACATCCAGAACGTGATCGGGACCTTGCGGCCGTTGGAAGGGGCGCGGGAATTCCTGCGGGAATTGCGCTCGTTCTCGCAGGTATTGATACTTTCGGACACTTTCGAG
>CAZAAF010000120.1:0-2491 GCA_964482575.1 uncultured Verrucomicrobiota bacterium
CGATGCGGAAAATCCGGTGGGCGTTGCCTCGCATCAACGGCTCCGCCAGCGCCACCTCTCCGGGTTACAGGGCAGCCGCGGATCTTACTCGTGCCCGTCTTTCAAAGGACCCACGCGTTTCAGGTGCACATCCGCAAACGCAAAGGAACCCGTTTGCTGTTTCGGCAGGTAAAGACGCAGGCATGGGTATTCCTTGAAAGCTTCCTTGATGGTGAACCGGATTTCCATCGTCTTCCAATCCGCACTCAACGGCAGCGAGGTGGTTGGACCCAGCGCGCGGCTGCCGTCCAGGAGGCCGAACGTGGCCGCGAGGCCTTCGGTTCCGCGAAGCTGCAGACGGAGCAGGTAGTTCCCCGTGGGCCAGCTTTCGTGCCACGCGCTGTTGTAGGAATAGAATGAACTTCCAAAGGCCCCTTCCACCGCGCGGACGGTGGAGCCTCCCGGCCCGTTCGCGTGGATGTCCTGATCGATCGGGCTGTTCTCCTTGTCATTGCGCGGTGAAAACACCCAGTAGCGGTTCGGATCGATGATCTCGTTGTCCGGCTGAAGTTGGAACAACGTGACCGGACTGAAAACCGGCACCGGCGGTTTCTTGACGGCCAGGAGCGCCGGGGGAACCTCGTAATGCAACGTGCCGTCCCGCGGCTCCTCGAAGAACGGCCCCGGCACTTCCTTCTGCTCCGGCGCGCGTCCAATGCCGACATGGCCCAGGGGATGCCAGCCCCCCTGCCAGTAGTTCTTGATCGCGAAACGCACCGACGGCAATCGTCCGCCCTGGGGATCCAGGATCGCCAGGGCGACCACATAATCCCCCTCGGAAAGGTTCGCGGGCAGGGGAATCGTCTCGTCCACCTCGTACCGTTCCGCCGGCGTTTTCCACTGCTGGCTTTGCGGATCCCAGTCATCCCCCGGCAGCCAGCGGCGGATGTCCGCTTTCAAATCGCCCTGCCATTTCACCGCGTGCGTCCTCGGGTCGAGCAAGGCGGCGGCGACCGGCCAGCGCTGGTAAAACGGCGCGCTGCCATCGTTGCGCACCGAGAAGCGCACGCGCAACGCGCCCCGCGGTTGGGGAGTCCAGGCAAAGGAGGTCACGACCAGCCGGTAGCCCATGACCTCATTCAACACGCCGGCGCCGCGCACCACCTCCGGATCCCCGGGATCGAAATTGGCAATCCAGCCCATGTAACTCACATGGTATTTGCGGAACATGTCGGCCATGTACCGGCGATAGCGATCCACCTTCAAGGTTTCGTTGGGACTCTGGCCGAAGGTCTCACTCGCCCGGGCTTCCGGCTTCTTCTTTTGCCAGTTGTACTCCACTTCGCCTTCGATCGGGGCGCGTTGCCATTGGTGGCGGTACTCGTGGGTCAACGCCCAGGGCGGCACCTGCCCATCGGGCGGACTCGCGTACCGTTCCGGCTCCCGGCCATGGTAGCCGAAGGTGTCATAATAGATGCCGAAGCCAGCCCGCATAAAAGGCTCCTGGGCCACACGCACCAGCACGGGCTTGTCGGGAAAAGCCCGGGCGAATTCCTCCGTCAGCAACTGCCGCAGGGCGCCCCAGGGCGCCGGATTGTGCATCTCCCCCCAGTATCCAATCATGCCCATCTGCACAAAACCGATCCGGGGATCTTGATTCCAGGCCGCGCCCATCCGCTGGATCAGCCGCCGCAAACGCGCGATGAAAACGGGACTCTGGTAATCAAAGCGGTTCATGTCGCCCGGCCAATACTGAAGAGGCTTTCCCAGGATGTCCCGGGTGCCGTTCCAGTCCAGATAGACCCGCGGGACCAGCTTCGCGTTCCCCCGGGGCAGGGCGGCTGCAACTTTATTGATGTAGGCGGTCAGGCGTGCCGGGGAATCCGCGTCACATGTCTCAAGGTCGCTCCACTTGATGTAATGGCGCACCACCGGGCTGAAGATGCGATCCCCCGAGTCCGGACGAAACCCCTTGAGGGGATTCTGCACCGGGCCTGATTCCGCGGGGTGGAGGGTGGAGAGCTCCTGGGCTGTGGCGAGCGCAACCGTGATAAAGAGTGCGGCGAATATTTTCACAGGCAGTAATCACTCATCGCTGTTTCAATCGTGACGGTCCATTGGATCGGTCGTTCATGGCATCCGATTGAGTTGGTCTGTCGTTTCCGCGCTTGCTAGCCATAAACAGAAAAATAGTAGATTAATTAGTGTCTGCCTGCCAAATAAACCACATAAGAGATGCAGCCTGAATTACCACGAAGCACAAACTATACACCTAAAAGTCTTTTGCCTTCATGCCGGTTCCGACAGACTTGTAATTAAATCACTATTGACGGAGTGCTTTTAAATAACGCTGTCGCATGGAACGCTCAAGCTGATCAAGCTCTGCTCTTTTGCTTGCAATAATCTTTTCTAGAGATTCCAGCTTCTGCGAATGTGTTTGGTTATCAGGTTCCATTTGTCCCAAAAACAAATAAAGCGTGTGAAGACCCTCGGTATCTTGGGCGGGCCAAAT
>CAZAAF010000120.1:2501-10211 GCA_964482575.1 uncultured Verrucomicrobiota bacterium
AATTACCTCCGTATTTTTGGGCGGGCAAATGTTTGCAATGGCTTTAATCTTCAGACCCACAATGGGATCTTTTGAAATGAAGTAAAAAAGATCTCAAGTCGAAGAATATCCGTGAATAGCTAAAGTGCTCCTTATCGTATTCGGCTTTGATGGTCTCCAGATGCTGTAGGGCAATAAAATTGCCATGCCCTTCGGACGCGCGAATGGCTTCTAAAGGTGATTTAATAAACTGTTTGTCCAAAAGCCGCAGGACTGGATTCATCGGTAAAGAATGATTGGGCGCGGTATAAAGCGTGATCGTGCGTGGCGAGCTTTTTGCCATCTCATATCTAACCCGGTTTCTAATCGTCCCTTTGGCTGCTATCGAAGTAGTCCATTGATACACTGCGTACTCGGTCTTGTTGTTTTTGTTTCGTTCCAGCCTGACTTCTCCGGTGAGGCGGCTTTGGTTGTCCTGTTGATGAATGGAGACAATGAACTCCCCTTGGATTCGTATCCGTATTATGCCTTCAGCGTCGGCTCGCTTGATGCAGATTGTTCTTCTATCCGGAAAAGTGTCAAAATTAACCAAAGCATTCGGCATCGAAGCGTCCGAATCATCTTTGACATATATTATTTCGTATTTGTTCTTTGACTTCTTACCGGGGCTTATCAAGATTTAGAACAGAACGCATTACAGCTTGTGTGACGTGTTATGCGAACGATTTGTTGGAAATGGCCGTAGTGACTCCGGTGACGGCAGTGACTTCGGAGCATTACCAGACAATCCATAAACCTCGACGCCAGAAAGAACGCCGCTCCTATCGTAAACAAAAATAGCACTCAATTCCTCGTCTGTGGTGAAAACAAACTCCGCCAGGGGATGAATGCCTCCGCTTGGCTCAGGAATACCCTCAACACGTAAATTGATGCTGGCACATCCGCAAGGACAATGCCAATCCGTAACCTCCACCTTCTCCAACTGTGGGAGAAAAGTCTTCGCTGCTGGCTCCCCGTGGTCAAGCATCCAGCGAATGAGACGCTCTTCAAATGCTGTTAATCGGCGATTCATGGACGATGCAACAATAAGTCCAGTGCAAGAATTCCCAAAATGCTTAGCCGAGATTTCCCATTTGACCTGTTGTTCATGCTGTCCTTGTGACGCTTGCCGGTCGTTTCCGCGATTCTCCTCCCGTTGCGCGGGCTTGCAAGCCCTTTTGCAACGACCGGTCACGCCCACGGCGCGGTGCGGAGGATCTTCTGCTTTTCCCCGATGCGGAAAATCCGGTGGGCGTTGCCGCGCATCAACGGCTCCACCAGCACCACGGCGTCCTGTGTGGACAGGTGGCCGTCCGCCACGGACTGCTGCAGCGCGTGCGTCAGGCCCTGCCGCGCGAGCATCGCGTGGCCCACCACCGGTTCGACCGGCGCGTAGTCGCCGCCAAACGTCAGCAGCTTGTTCGCCGGCGCGGTGGCGATGAAGTCGCCCAGGAAACGCGCCGAGGCGACGGGGTTGATGATCCACGCCCAGCACATGTCGATCACGGCGTTGTGGTAATGCTTCGCCAGCGCAATCATCTGTTCCTGGAACGGATACCCGATGTGCATCAGGACGAACGTCGTGTCCGGCGCGCGCTTCAGCAGCGCGGAGACGTCGCCGGGGTTTGTGGCGACGCGGTCCAGCGGCATGGAGTCCTGTCCCGCGTAGTACCCGGTGTGGAGCTTCACGGGCAGGCCCATCGCGGTGGCGCGGCGCACGCAATACCAGAAGAGATGGTCGTCGGCGGCCTTGCGCTCCTCCTCCTTGAGCGGTTCCTTCGCGGCCAGTTTACGGAACGGCTCCGCCGCCTGCTCGGCGGGCACATCGGCGAAGTCGAGCCGTCGCGAGTAGGCGATCTGGGATTTCACCGCCACGGCGTAGCGCCCGTATTTCTCGAAATAGAGGTCGATGATCCGGTGCGCCCCGGCGAGATCGGTCGCCTTGCGTCCGTCGCCGTCCGTGAGCGTGGCCCAGTTGCCCGAGAAGGCGCTGAAGTACAGGATGCTCAGGTCCTGCATCAGCAGCAGGGGCTGTTTCGATTCCATGAACGGCGCGCCGAACGAGTTGACCTGGCAGGACTCGATGCCCGCGTGCTCGCGCAGGATCGTGGCGTAGAATCCCGGCTTCACCCAGCGGCGATAACCCTCCGCCACCCGGCCGACGGTCTGTTCGTTGAGGTCGGCCACGCCGTAAAGCCGCTCGATGGCCAGCCGCACGGCGCGCCCGTACCCGGTGTTTTTTACCGCCGGCCAGTGCGGCGCGAGCAGGGCCCACTTGCGGTCGGCGGGCAGGTCGGGCGACAGGAACTTGTTCAGGTCGGCGCCGGACATGCCGGCCACCTTGAGATCGGCGTTCAGGTAATGCGAGAAGAGCAGCGCCCAGTCGTTGCACGGCACGCGTTGCGAGGGTTTGTCCCACTGGGTCCGCAGGTGCTCCTCCAGCAGGTGCTCGTGGGTGTCCACGAAGGGGGTTTGCGACACGCATCGCGCGATCTCGTCGGACGGCGGCTGCGGGTCGGCGGCGTGACCGTTGCCGGCCGCGACAAAAAACGACGCGGCCACCAGGCCGGTCCCGGTGAGGGCGTCGCGCCGTGTCATGTGGGGGGAATCAGGTTTTGTTTTCATGGGAGGAATCGGAGACATCCATTGTGATACCTGTTCGGGCGCGCAGCCTGACAGGTTTGGGCGGCCGGCGCAACTTCCGTCCGGATGCCCGCAGCCGCGGGTAGCCGCCGACGTCAGGAGGCGGGGGAATGCGGAGTGGACGTTGGTGTTTGGAACGCACCGTGTTCGGGCCAAACACTTTGTCCCGTAGGGACATTTGAAAATAGCCCGCCAGTTCACTGGCGGGTATCGCGGCGGCGAATCCGTTGAGTCCCGTAGGGACGATTGAACTCACGGGTCTGTTTCGATTTTGAGAACGTCGTGGCGTGTCCCGCCTCGCACCGTCACAACGCCGGCAGCATGTCGCCCGTGCCGGCGGAGTCCGGCATTGTCCGCACTGCATCATTGAATCGGGCGTCTCCAGCCGGTACACTGTGTTCCATGAACGAGTCCACGCCTTCCCCCGTGTCCCGACGCCAGTTTCTCTCCAACACCAGCCGCCTCGCCGCCGTGTCCGCGCTGGCAGGCATGGCCCTGCCGCGCGTCCATGCGGCCGGCGGGGACACGATCCAGGTGGCCCTCATCGGGTGCGGCGGCCGCGGCACGGGCGCGGCCGGCAACGCCCTCGCCACCACCAGCGGCCCGATCAAGCTCGTGGCCATGGCCGACGTTTTTGCCGAACGCCTCCAGCGCAGCTATGACGCCCTCAAGACCAAGGCGAGCGCCGGCGCGCCCACCGTCGAGGCGGCGCACGCCGACCACCAGATCGGCGGATTCACGGTGGCGCAACTCGACGTCCCGCCGGAGCGGCGGTTCCTCGGTTTCGACGCGTATCAAAAGGCGATGGACTGCCTGAAGCCGGGCGATGTCGTGATCCTGACCACGCCCGTCGCGTTCCGCTGGGTGCATTTCAAATACGCCATCGCCAAAGGGCTGAACGTCTTCATGGAGAAGCCCGTCAGCGTGGATGGCCCCACCACGCGCAAGATGCTCCAGCTCGCGGAGGAATCGGTGAAGAAAAACCTCAAGGTGGCCGTCGGCCTGATGTGCCGCCATTGCAAGGCGCGCTGGGAACTCTACGACCGCATCAAGGCCGGCCAGATCGGCGACATCATGACCATGCGCACCTACCGGCTCGTCACGCCGGCGGGCTCCGTCGGCCCGAAACCCGACGCCATGTCCGAGCTGTTGTACCAGGTCCAGCGGTACCTCGGGTTCATGTGGGCCAGCGGCGGCGTGTTCCATGATTACGTGGCGCATAATGTGGACGAGTGCTGCTGGATGAAGGATGCGTGGCCCGTGCAGGCCCACGGCCTCGGCGGACGCTGCCATCGCGGCGACGCGGTGGACCAGAATTTCAACAACTACTCCATCGAATACACCTTTGCCGACGGCGCGAGGCTCTTCCTCAATTCGCGCTACGCGCCGCGCTGCCACGGCGAGTTCGCCAGCTACGCGCACGGCACCAAGGGCGCGGCCGTCATCTCCACCTACATGCACACGCCGGCCAAGTGCCGCATCTACAAGAGCCAGACCCTGGCCGACGCCGATCTCGCGTGGGCCTTCCCGCAACCGGAGCCGAACCCGTACCAGTTGGAGTGGGACCATCTGGTCGAGGCCATCCGCCAGAACAAGCCCTACAACGAGGCCAAGCGCGGCATCGAGGCCAGCCTCGTGGTGCTCATGGGCCGCAAGGCCGTCCACACCGGCCAGATCGTCACCTTCGACCAGATGCTCAACGACGCCCACGAGTTCGCCCCGCAGGTGGCGGAGTTCAAGATGGATTCCGCCGCGCCCTTGCAGCGCGACCCCGACGGCACCTATCCCATGCCCGACCCGGGTTTCAAGAAGCTGGAGTTCTAAGCCGAAACGTTGCGGTCGCACGCAGCCGGCATTGCCGTGGCATCGCAACCGACAGGGTAGGGCCGGACCGCCGGGCCGGCCGAACGGGTTCAACGAAATGAACGTCAGCATCCTCTGTCCCCAAGGCGGGCTCGACAGAGTCTCGCCCCATCTTGTTGTTTCCTCTGCGCGTGAGCTGTAGCGGCGGTCTATGACCGCCGTGAGCGGACTGGGAGCGGCGACTTCCAAGCCCGTTCCAAAACGGATGTCGAGAACGTGGTCCTCCAATTGTTTCAATCGTCCCTACGGGACTCCTTGGATGCTGCAACCCGAATACCCGCCAGTGAACTGGCGGGCTATTCTCAAATGTCCCTATGGGACAAGGCGTTTGGCCCGCGTCGTCCCGTCAGGGACGCGGTGACAATGGCCCGGCGTTTCAACGCCGGGAAAACGATTCAGTTCCATGTAGAGTCCCGAAGGGACGACTGAATTCATGGGTCGATTTCGATTTGGTCCGCATGTTTTGGACATCCTTCGATGAGGACCAGCATGTTCTGAGACAGTCTCATCGGTCGCGCCCTGCAGGCCACTGCATCGTTATGCTTTCAGACACCCCACGTTTCTGTAACCTTTGACCCTGCGGGACGGTATTAATGCGCGGAAAGGATGAAAGCCAACGTGTTCAAAAGACTTGGATTTGGGTTTGGAGGCTGCATCGCGCTCGTTCTGGGTTGTGCCGCAGGGGCGGCGGAGACGGGCGCGCCGGCCCAATGGATTCCCGCCAACGCGGTGATTGCGGTGGAGGTGTTCCAGCCGAAGGCGTTGCTGGCGCCGCTCTGCGACGAGAAAAATGCCTCGATGATCACCTCCATGCCGGCGTATCGGCGGATGGAATCGAATCCCGGGTTCGAAAAATTCCAGACCGGCCTCCGGTTCATGGAGCGCCAGTTGGGTGCCGACTGGGCGACGGCGTTGACGAAACTGACCGGTGGCGGCCTTGCGTTCGGTCTCTGCCCGGAACAGCGGATGGTGCTGGTGGCGGATGCCCAGGACGAACGGATTTTGAATCAGTTGAACGGGTTGCTCGGCAAGATGACGGCGCGCAAGAATGGCGGGCCGTCCTCCGGCGAGGCGACCTCGCAGGAAGTCGAGGGCGTCCCTGCATGGTCGCTCGGTCCGAAGGAGGCGCACGCCATCGTCGGCAACCGGCTGGTGGCGTCCGGCAGTATGGACGGAGTGCGCGCGGCGTTGGCGCTGCGCGGCAAGGACGGCGCGTCGAGCCTGGCCTCCACGCCGGCGTACCGGTCGGCCCGGCAGGCGGTCGGGTCCGACGCCGTCGGCATGATCTTCCTCAACATGGAAATCCTCAAGCTGGCGCCGGCCATCGGGAATGCGCTGAAACCGAACAGCGACAACCCGCTGGCGGCGCTGCTGTTCGCGGGCGTCATCGAGACGGCCCACACGTCGAAGTGGCTGGCGCTCGGCGTCCACGTCCGGGACACCGGCCTGGCGCTCCAACTGGTGTCGGATGGTGCGAAGTTCGATCCCAAGGGCTCCTCGGCGTTCGCGCTGCCCGACAAGGCCGATGAAGGCGCGCTGCCGAATCTCACCGTGCCGCGCCAGATGGCCGCCATCAGTTTCTATCGCGACCTGCACCGGTTCTACGCCGCCAAGGACCAGCTCTTCCCCGAACGCACGTCGGGGCTGGTGTTCTTCGAGAACATGATGGGCATCTTCTTCTGCGGGCGCGACCTGACGGACGACGTGATGGCGCAGACCACGCCGCACCTCCGGCTGGTGGTGGCCAACCAGCGGTACGAGTCCGCCAAGGAATCCCCGGCCGTGCGCATTCCCGCGTTCGCCGCGGTCCTGGAATTGCACCACCCGGACGCGTGCCGCGAGATGATCGAGGAGGCGTGGCAGAAGGCGGTGGGCCTGGCCAACTTCACCCGCGGCCAGAAAGCCGAGCCGGGGCTCATCATCGAGCGGCCGGTGTACTGGACCACGAAATTCACCGTGGCGCGTTTTTCCACCGCGAACATGAAGGAGAAGTCGCAGCGCGACACGCAGTACAATTTCCGCCCGTCGCTGGCCATGCCGGGCCGGTATCTCATCCTGAGTTCCACCGACGACCTGGCCTGCGATCTCATGGACGCCCTCGGCCGCGAGGAGAAACAGAAGGCCGCGCCGATGGCGCAGACCCACAGCCTCCTGGAACTCGACGGCGACAAGCTGGCCGCGGCGCTGCTCGCCAACCGCGAGTCGCTCGCCCGGCAGAACATGCTCAAGAGCGGCGGCTCCGGCGACGGCAACGCCGGGGGCCTGGACTGGCTCATCGGGGTGTCGTCGTTCGTGCACCGGTTGCGGCTGAGCTTCGGTGCGCAGGACGGCCGGAGCCAGGCGTGGCTGGAATTGAACTTCAAACCCGCGCCGGCCCCGGCACCGAAGGTGGCGGACGCGCGGTGACGCTGGCCTGCCGGAGTGGATGGGACATGAAAAAACAACCGTGGATACTGGCGGGCGTTTACGTGGCCGTGTCACTGGCGGTCGAAGCCGCGCTGATGGTGTTCGGCCACCTGAAAGTGCCGCAACATAACGCCATCCTTGCCCCGGTGGTTCTCTCCGTTCCGCCGCTCTTGGTTGCCTGGATTTGCGGGTATCGCCGGCCGAAGGAGCTGATGGCGGTGGCAGTGCTGCTGAGCGTCCTGACCCTGGGATTGACGGTGCTGTTGGGCCGGCTCACCGGGGTGTCCACCGGGATGCTCGAACCGATCCTTGTCCGGACGCTCGCCGGTTTCCTGGCAGGAACGCTGGCGGTCTGGCTAACCGGACGCAGGAATTCGCAGCAACCGGTTCGCGGAATCAACTCATGACTTCATCGGCTCAACCCTCCTTCGACCCGGCCACGGCGTGGGCGCGCTATGAGCCGAACGCGCGCCGGCCGTGGACCCTCGCCCGGGCGGGGCACCTGTATCGCCGCGCGGCGTTCGGCGCCACGTGGGAGCAGCTCCAGCGCGCGCTCCGGGACGGTCCACAGAAGACGATCGACCGGCTGCTGGAACCGGACGCCGACGTGGCGGCGTTCAACCGGCAGTATGACGACTACGAGGCGCCCTCCGGCAATTCGCGCGACGTGAACGAGCTGCGCGCGTGGTGGTTGCAGCGGATGCTGCGCACCCCGCACCCGTTGCTGGAAAAGACGACCCTCTTCTGGCACGGCCACTTCGCGGCCAACGGCACGAAGGT
>CAZAAF010000121.1:0-10178 GCA_964482575.1 uncultured Verrucomicrobiota bacterium
CGCTGCACAGCACAAGGAGAAACTGATGAAAAGCAAATTGATCGCGACCCTGCTGGTGGCCGCCGCGAGCGCGCTGGCCACAGAAAAAAGCGCTGATAAATGCCGGTTACAGGTGGAACTGATGGACGGTTCGCGTCTCATCGGAACTACGACCATGACGAAATTGCCGATCAGCGCAACCGTGGGCGAAATGCAGTTGCCACTGGCTGCGGTACGCGAGGTGGAGTTCAAACCAGCGGAAGGGCAGGCTGTCTTCCGCCTGCGTAATGGCGATGTCTTGAGCGGACGGGCTGACTGGCAAGCGCTGCCGCTCACCACAATTTTCGGCCGGCACAGCATCGCGCTGAAACAGATCCGCAAATTCACCGTATCTGCCGGCGGCGCCGGTACGCTGCCGCCCGGCGAAGGGCCGCTCGCTTTCGGCGGCCTGAACTGGACGCCGCAACGCCGCGCGTTCGAGGTGCAGAACGACCGGTTGGTCATCCTGCCGCAGCCGCGTCCGGGTTTTGACTACGGCCACGGCGCGCATGGTCGTGCCGGTTTGGCTTTCAGCAATATCGGCAGTGAGGAGTGGCGCGATTACCGCCTCGAATTCACCCTGGCGCTTGCACCAGCTGACGCGGCTTTCGACCCCTATGGGCTGGGCAACGCCCGTCCCAAGTTTTTGTTCTACTTTCACGTGGTGTCACACCCGGAAAGCTGGAATGAGCGTGATGCGAGCCACTATGCTTTTGAAATTTGTGCCGACGGGACTTGGAGTTTGGGCTGTACCTATCACTTCATCTGTGATCAGCCAACGGGTTGTGGCCGGATACGCCAAGACGGCGGTCGCGATGTGGCCCGCGGCAACGGTTTGCAGTTCAAGGCGGACGGCAGCCGGGTGGTCTTCGAGGTGCAGGGCCCGCATATCCGCCTCTGGCTCGACGACAAGCTGGTAGTGGACGTGAGCGATGACAAAATGGCCGAACCGATCAAGGGCGTCACGCTGGATCACGGCGGCATTGGACTGGGTTGGCAGTTTGAATATCTCGGTTGGATCGCCGATTTCAAGGCGCAGAAACTGTGACCCGCACGCCTGGAAATTTTCTGGTAGCGCTACTGTGGCTGGCTGGCTCCGCCTGCGGCGCGGCCACGAACAGTCCGGCGCTCGCAGCGCGGCTGGCCGAGGTACAGAAGCTGGCGCCGGCGGGCTTCACGGTTTTTGCCGAGCCGCCGTTCGTCGTCGCCGGTGATGAGCCAGCCAGCGTCGTGCGGCAGCGCTCGCTGCACACCATCCGCTGGGCGGTGGACAAGCTGAAGCAGGACTTCTTCCAGCGCGACCCCGCCGAGGTCATCGCCGTCTGGCTGTTCAAGGACAAGGCGAGCTACGAGCGGCACACCGCCGCGTTGTTCCACGACAAGCCGACGACGCCGTTCGGCTATTACTCCGAGACGCACAACGCGCTTATCATGAACATCGCCACCGGCGGCGGCACGCTCGTCCACGAGATCGTGCATCCGTTCATGCGCGCGAATTTTCCGAAATGCCCCGCGTGGTTTAACGAGGGCCTGGGCTCGCTCTTCGAGCAGTGCGCCGACCACAACGGCCACATCCACGGTCTGCCGAACTGGCGGCTGCCCGCGCTGCAAAAAGCGCTGCGCGGCGGTGGCGTGCTGTCATTCCAAAAATTCACCGCGATGAGCGACGACGAATTCTACGGCGGCGCAAACAACCCGCACTACAACCAGTTCTATCCGCAGGCGCGCTACCTCTGCTACTATCTCCAAGAGCGCGGCCTGCTGGTGAAGTTCTACCGCGAGTTCGTCGCCAACGCCACGAAGGATCCCACCGGCTATGCCACGCTCCAGCGCGTACTCGGCGAGTCCGACATGGACGCCTTCGCCAAAAAGTGGGCCGACTTCACGCTCAAGCTGAAATTCCCGTGATGTTTTCCAAGGCTTGGAGAAAACAGCGCAAAGTTTTCCAAGGCTTGGAAAGGAATGGCCTGAAATCTTCCAATGCTTGGAAAAAGCGGTGTTTCGGTTTCCAACCTTTGGAAAAGTTTTCTGATCAGAAAAAACAAGCGCGGGAAGCGGTTCCCGCGCTTGCTGACTTGATGGTCTGGCCGTTTTACTCGTCGTCGCCACCGGTCGCGGCCGGTGCCGCAGCAGCGGCAGCGACGGCGCCGCCGACCACCTCCTGCGCCTTGGCTTTGATCGCGGCCACCAGCTTGGCCTGCATTTCGGGATCGTCCTTGAGGTTGTCGCGCGCGGAGTCGCGGCCCTGGCCAAGCTGCTGACCCTGAAACGAGAGCCACGTGCCGCGCTTGTCGAGCAGGTTGTATTGCAGCGCGGCGTCAATGATCGAGGCGGTCCAGGAGATGCCCTCGGCGTAGAGGATGTCGAACTCGGCCTCGGCGAACGGCGGCGCGACTTTGTTCTTCACCACCTTGACCTTGACGTGGTTGCCGTAGACGCGGCCGGCGCTGTCCTTGAGGTTCGCCTGCTTGCGGATGTCCAGGCGCACGGAGGCGTAGAACTTGAGCGCGCGGCCGCCGGGCGTGGTCTCCGGGTTGCCGAACATGATGCCGATTTTCTCGCGGAGTTGGTTGGTGAAGATGCAGCAGGTCTTGGAGTGGTTGATCGCCGCAGTCAGCTTGCGCAGGGCCTGGCTCATCAAGCGCGCCTGTAGGCCGACGTGGCTGTCGCCCATCGCGCCTTCCAATTCGGCGCGCGGCGCGAGCGCGGCGACGGAGTCAATGACCACGACGTCGAGCGCGTTGCTGCGGATCAGATTGTCGGCGATGTTCATCGCCTCTTCGCCGGAGTCCGGCTGGCTGACGAGCAGGTCGTTGAGGTTGACGCCGATCTTCTTGGCATAGGCCGGGTCGAGCGCATGCTCGGCGTCAATGAACGCCGCCATGCCGCCGGCTTTCTGCGCGTTGGCGATGATGTGCAGCATCAGCGTGGTCTTGCCGGACGATTCCGGGCCAAAGATTTCGACGACGCGGCCGCGCGGTACGCCGCCGATGCCGAGCGCGAGGTCGAGGGTCAGCGCGCCGGTGGGGATGAACGGAACGCTGACGCGCGCCTGTTCATCGCCGAGCCGCATGATCGCGCCCTCGCCAAATTCCTTCTGAATCTGGGCGATGACGGCGCTAAGCGCCGCCGAGGTTTTTTCGTCCTTCTTTTCTTTGTCAGTTTTTTCCGGCGTAGATGTTTTAGCCATGACTGCTTCCTTTCAATGTTGCTGCGTGCAGGAGGGTGTGGCGCGCGCCGGCCGGTTCCAGCCGGCTCTGCATCAGGCGCACCGCGTCCACCGCGCACCGTCCATAGGCGGTATCATTAGCCTGCCGCAGGGCCGCTGTCAACGCGGGCAGCGACGCGTGACCGCCGGGCCGGGCGCGGCCGAGCGTCAGATGTGGATGGAACGCCCGCGCCTCGGTGCGCAGGCCGAGCAAGCGCGCCTCTTCCTCGACTTGTTTTTGCAGCGCGGCCAGCCGGCCACCGGGGTCAGTGACGCCCGCCCAGATCACGCGTGGCGACTGCGGCGGCCCAAACCAGCCGAGGCCTGTGACTTCCACCGCGAAGGGTGCGTGTGGCGCTGCGACGGCATCCAACCCCGCCGCCAGCGTCGCCACCTGCGCGGCAAAGATGTCGCCGAGAAACAGGAGCGTGAGGTGAATGCTCTCCGGCGCAACCCAAGCGACGCGTGCGCCCAGTTTCTTCAACCGCGCCTGCTCCGCTGCCAGCGCCGCGCGCGCCTCATCGGAAATCTCCACCGCGATGAAAGCGCGAAGTAATTGATCGTGTGCAGTTGGCGCTGGAGCATGCATCCGGTTAACCTGCACCTCTGTTTTTCTTCAGCATGGTATTCAGATCGCGCGGCGCAATGAACAACCAACCACGCCCTTCTTTGCGTTTATCCAACAAGTGCCTTGCCGCTAAATCCAGAAGGTCGGTACGAGCGGTGTCATAGGCTACGGCATGATGTCCGCGATGGGCGGCGACAGAGTAGCTTGCACCCGGATGGCGTAACGCGTACGCCAGAACATCCCTTTGCCGATGATTGAGGCCAGGCACATACAGTAAACTTCCTTGCAACGTTTCAGTTTCTTGGGCCTTGCGTTCGATATAGAGGTGCAGCGCCTGCACAGCGCGCCGGATCACGTCACTTTGATGAAGCAGAAAATAGGTGAGATCATTGTCATCGGTCTCGCTATGCAGAAACGCGAGCGCGTACTGGGTGGGAGACCGCAGAAGAATCTGCGAAATGGATACGAACTCAAAAAGCCAGTAGCCGCGATGCAGCATGGACCAGTAAAAGAGGGCGCGCGCCGTGCGACCATTGCCATCTACGAAGGGATGATCGTAGGCCAACCAGAAATGCAAAATCATGGCACGTACCGCTGGGTGGATGAAATAATCCGGCGTCCGACTGTTCGCAAAATCACACATGGCCCGCAGGCGTTCCGGCAACGTTTCCGCCGCAGGTGGTGTGTGGAAGACCTCTCCTTCCGAGTTAACCACATGTACCGGTTCATCTGCGCGGCGCAAGCGTCCCGCAGCATCGGCATGTTCCAGGGTCAATTCTGTCACACTATGGTGCAGATTAAGCACCAGTTCCGGCGTCAGCGACTGCTCCTTGATGTCCATGATGCGCTTCATCGTGACGTAATTGTTCAGGATCATTTGTTCGCTGCGACCCGTGTTGAGCATTTCCTTGGCGATCGCCCGCGTAGTGACAGCCCCTTCCAGTTGACTGGAGGTGATGGCCTCCTCGACTAGGGAGCGTACGAGATAACGATCGCGCGTCTGGGGATTCGTGATCGGTTCCGTGTCGCTGATGAGTGCACCCGTGCCCCGGTCAATTTCATGCAACTGCTCTTGCACCACATCGGGGATTGTAAAAGTGAAAGGCATGCCGGTTTTGTCCAGCAACGGCAAAGGTCGCCGATTCCAACGACGCCCCAGCTTGAGCGCCAGCCACCATTCATCATGCGTGAAACCTGCTGGCGCAGGACGACGGCGGACCTCATCCCAGTGCCAGTAAGAGGTATTGGCTGTCAGTGACTCGGCGGCTACCATGATTTCACTCATGCGCCTCAAACCACCAAGTGCCGATTGAAGTTCCTTTATGGATTTCGGCTTTTGCGGAAGCTTCATATTCCCCGCCTTTATCTCTCAACTACCAATCTCCGGGGAATTGGTAATTCAGGCTTGGCGCATAGTCAACTACCAATTTGGTGATAATTGGTAGCAAATCGGTATTGGGACGGTCAGAACCCCTGCAACCGCCGCCGGAGAATATCCAGCGCCTGCTGGCTGCTCCAGAGTTTGACGTTCTCGCGTATGGTCGGGAGGCAGCGGAGCTTGACGGTGGTTCCGGTGGCATCGGCGAGAGCAAACCAGACGGTACCGACCGGCTTGGTCGCGCTGCCGCCATCGGGCCCGGCGATGCCGGTGATGGCGACGCCAAAGTCGGAACCAAAGCGGGCGCGGACGCCCTCGGCCATCGCGCGGGCGACTTCTTCGCTGACCGCACCGTGCTTTTCGATCAGCGCGCGCGGCACGGCGAGGTCACGGATTTTCGATTCGTCAGAATAGGTGATTACGCCGCCGAGGAAATACTTTGAGCAACCGGCGATTTGTGTGATGCGATGGCCAACCAGTCCGCCAGTGCAACTCTCCGCGACGGCGAGCGTTTTCTTCTGCGCGGCGAGCAAACGCCCGACGGCTTCTTCCAAGCCGATACGCTCTTCGGCGAAAACAGTGGGACCAAGCGCAACGCGGGCGGCGGCGGTCTTCTCTTCGAGTAGGGCGGCGTGGGCTGGCGCAGCGGCGAGGCGCACCTCAATCTGGCCCATGGCGGCGCAGTAGCCGACTTCGATTTCCGGTGTCGGCAGGCCGATTTTTTCCAGCCGCTCGGCAACCTCCGTTTCGCCGAGGCCGGTACACTCCAGCAGGTTTTCCAAGGCTTGGAAAACCGGCAGGCCCATTTTTCCAAGCCTTGGAAAAATTCCCGACTCCAGCACGCCAACAAATTCGCGCGGCGGCCCGGGCAGCACGAAAATGGTTTTACTTCTTGTGGGCGGGAGCTCCGGCTCCCGCGCGTGGGTATCCGCCCTGGAGGGACGCGCTCCGTCGCGTCCGTTTTCATCGCGGCCACGACGGAGCGTGGCCCTCCAATCTTGGATTTGAATCGCCATGCCCGGCGCGATGCCGACGGGATTGAGCAAGCCTTCGCCGCGGTCGAGGATCAACGTCTGCCGGCGCGCGACGTCCGTCACCGGCCGCCCCATCGCGGCATAGCGCTTCTCCAGCGCGGCGAGCGATTCAGGATGTTGAACTAAGCTTCCGCCGACGATCTGGACAAGCGCATCGCGCGTAAGGTCGTCGCTGGTCCCGCCGAGGCCGCCGCTGACGAAGACGATGTCCACACGGGCGAGCGCACCGCGGACGCAGTCGGCGATGGCGGCGAGGTCGTCGCCGACCGTTGTGTCGCGTAGCAGCTTCAGCCCGAACGGATGCAGCTTGTCGGCGAGCGTTTGCGCGTGGGTGTTGACCGTGCGCCCGCTCAACAACTCACTGCCGGTGGAAACCAACTCGGCAGCGGAAAAAGAGCATGGTGGATGGTTAATGGTTGATGGCGGAAGGAGCGTGTTTTCGATGTTCATTTTCCATCAACCATCTGCCATCAGCCATTATTTCTTCTCATATCCGCGGGGGTGCGCCTTGTGCCAGTTCCAGGCGTGCTGGACGATGGTTTCGATGGCGGGGAATTGCGGCTTCCAGCCGAGGACCTTCTTGGCCTTGGCCGAGTCGCCGATCAGGCGCGCGGGATCGCCGGGGCGGCGCGGCGCGGTCTTCGCGGGAATCGCGTGGCCGGTGACGGCGCGGCAAGCGTCAATCACCTGCTTGACGCTGAAGCCTTCGCCGTTGCCGAGATTGAACGCGCCGGCGATGCCCTTCTTGAGCGCGAGCATGTGCGCCTGCGCGAGGTCCACGATGTGGATGTAGTCGCGGATGCAGGTGCCGTCGGGCGTCGGATAGTCGTCGCCGAAAATCTGGACGAACTTCTTTTGACCGAGCGCAACCTTGAGCACGTTCGGGATGATGTGGCTTTCGGGATCGTGGTCCTCGCCGTATTTCGCCGTCGCGCCGCAGGCGTTGAAGTAGCGCAGAAAGACCGGCTCGATGCCGTGGAGTTGCTGGTACCAGAGCAAAACTTTTTCGAGCATCAGCTTGGATTCGCCGTAGGGATTCTGCGGCCGCTGTGGCAGGTCCTCGGTCATCGGCATCTTTTCCGGCTGGCCGAACGTGGCGCAGGTCGAGGAGAAGATGAACTTCTTGCAGCCCGCGGCG
The DNA here is from genome assembly GCA_964482575.1 of uncultured Verrucomicrobiota bacterium. Classification (GTDB taxonomy): domain Bacteria; phylum Verrucomicrobiota; class Verrucomicrobiia; order CAIQCK01; family CAIQCK01; genus CAIQCK01. The sequence goes on from CAZAAF010000121.1 coordinate 7,345, forward strand.
ATCATCGCGTCGGCCAGGTTGAGGCCGCCGACCACGTTGTTGTTGAAGTAGCGCTCCGGGTACTGCATGGATTCGCCGACCAGCGCGTAGGCGGCGAAGTGCATCACCGCGTCCGGCTTGACCGCGGCCAGCGCTTTGAAGATTTGCGCGCGCTTCTGGAGATCGCCCTTGATGAACTTCGCGCGCTTGTCCACCGCCGCACGGTGCCCGCGCTCAAGATTGTCGAAGACCGTGACCTGATGACCCGCCTCGAGCAGTTGCTCGGTGGTGATGCTGCCGATGTAGCCGGCGCCGCCTGTGACAAAGATTTTCATGGGCCGGAGCATAGCGGCGGGCCTCTGGCGCGGCAATAGCGGAGATGGCGTTCTGCCTCGTCCAGCCGCCAGCCTGCAATGCCACACTTGCGCAAGTGTGACATTGCAAGATGACCACAGAACCAACGTGGTTGCTCATCCGGCTGGATGAGCTCCTCAAGGAATGGGCGCGGGCGCTTGCCGGCTGAACTTCTGCAAACGCCGGCCGATGATGTCGGTGCAGAACAGGTTACCCTGCGCGTCCAGCGCGATGCTGTGCAGCCAGTTCAGCGCACCGGGTTTTTCCTCGCCATCGGCCGCCTTGGGGAACGACCAGAGCTGGCACAATTTGCCGGCGGTGTTGAAGCGCATCACCAACTGATCTTTCGGCGGACAGCTCAGCGGCGCAGTCGGATATTTCGGGTTGGTGCTCCACACCATCGGCGAAGAACCGCAGACCCAGATTTCGTCCTGCGGCGAAATCCACAGGCCCCACGGCACGAGCAGATCGTTCCAGACATCCAGCAACTTGCCCTGGCCGTCGAAGATCTGGATGCGCGCGTTGTTACGGTCGGCCACATAGACGCGGCCCTGCGAGTCGCAGACGATGTTGTGCGGAATACTGAAGCAGCCCGGCTTGCTGCCAAGCTCGCCCCACGCGCCAAGATATTTGCCGCCCTTGTCGAAGTGCACGATGCGCGCGTTGCCGTAGCCATCGGAAACGTAGACGTCACCGTTCGGCGCGAAGGCGATGTCGGTGGGCTTGAAGAAATGCGTCGCGTCGCAACCCGGCTCGCCGGAAGTGCCGAGCGTCAGCAGCAGGCGCCCATCGGTGGCCGCGTGCTTCGTCACCACATGCCGCCCGACATCCGTCAGCCAGACGTTGCCGTCGGCGTCAATCCGCAGACCGTGCGCGATGGTGTCCGCGCCCGGCGCCGGCCAGCTTTTCAGAAAGTGACCGTCCGGCGCGTAGACCTGCACGGCCTGATTTGTCCGCGTGTGAATCCAGATGTTGCCCTGCTGGTCCACCGCCACGGCGCAAACCTGGCCCCAGCCGAGGTCGGCCGGCCGCACCGGCCACGACGGATCCACCGCGTAGGAGATGGAGGTGTTGATCCGCGGGTAGACAACCGTTTTGGTCTTATACGGATTGGGCTGCGCCCAGCTTGCGCCGCAGATAGCCACGACCAGCAAAACCGACCAGGCGAATTTATTCATGAGGCACCTCGGGTTGAATTTTCAGCGGCCGTATCCTATCGCCGCGCTGCGCCCGCAGCAAGAGCGGAGGCGGTTTCCAAGGCTTGGAAAAATTCCGGCGAAAAGTTCCAAGCCTTGGAAAATAATCCGTGAAATTTTCCAAGGTCTGGAAAAACGACGGAAATCTTTTCCAAGCCCTGGAAAAGTTCCGGTCAGTCGAGGCGCTTGCGGAATTTGAGCACCGCAAGGCCGAGGAGGCCAAGGCCCCAGCCGAGCAGGATCAGGAAATCGCGCCCGAGCACGTCGAGGCCGACGCCCTTGAGGAAGATGCCGCGGACGATGGTGAGAAAATATTTCAGCGGGATGACATAGGCCACCGCCTGGATCGGCGGCGGCATGTTCTCCACCGGGAAGATGAAGCCGGAGAGCAGTACGAAGGGCAGCATCACGAAGAAGACGGCGATGAGCATCGCCTGCTGCTGGGTGTGGACCAGCGTCGAGATGAATACGCCGAGGCCGAGCGTGGTCAGCAGGAAGATACCGGAGCCGAGGTAGAGCAGGGGGATGCCGCCCCGCAGCGGCACGCCGAAGATGCCGAGCATCACCGGCAGCGACAGCGTCACGACTACGAAGCCGATGAAGACGAAGGGCAGCAGCTTGCCCACGATCAGCTCCAGGGGGCGTAGCGGCGTGACGATGAGCTGTTCCATCGTGCCTTCCTCGCGCTCCTTCACGAGCGCCATGCTCGAGACGATCATCGTCGTCACCAGCAGCAGCACGCCCATCAGCGCGGGGACCATGAACCAGCGCGAGAGCAGGTCGGGGTTGTACCAGACGCGCGTCTCGGCGACGACCTGCGGCAGCGGCGGCGCGCCACCCGCGCCGGCCGCGCCGAGCACGAGGCGCACCTGCCGCTCGGAAAACAGGCGCACGGCGCGCTGGAGATAGGCCGCGCCCTGCACCGCGAAGTTGCTATCCGCGCCATCCATCAGCGCTTGCACGCTCGTACCTTCACCACGCGCCAGCGCCTTGCCGAAACCGGGCGGGATCACCGCGACCAAACCGACACGCCCACCGGCAAGCAGTTGCCCGTCGTTCGCGGCCGAACCGGTTAACGTGATGACCTGGAACCAACCGCTTGCGCCCAGCGCGCGTACGAATTCGCGGCTTTGCACGGTGTGATCGTTGTCGCGCACCGCAAGCTGGATCTCGCGCACGTCGGTATTGGCCGCGAAGCCGAGCAGGATGAGTTGCATGATCGGGGCAGCCAGCAAGACGCCGAACAGCCGCCGGTCGCGCCGGATTTGCGTTAGTTCCTTGATCAGCAGATGGCGAATTCTCTTC
>CAZAAF010000122.1:0-2992 GCA_964482575.1 uncultured Verrucomicrobiota bacterium
ACTGGCTGCCGAAGTTCCTGAACCACCAGCACGGGCTGAACCTGAGTGAGCTGGGCCTGCCGTTGATCGTAGTTTACTCGATGACCTGCGCGGGCGCCGTCGCCTCCGGCTGGTTCTCGGGGTTTCTGCTGCACCGCGGCTGGTCGGTCAACGCCGCGCGCAAGACCGCCATGCTCCTGTGCGCGGTGGCGGTGGTGCCGGTGGTGTTCGCCCCGAGCGTCTCACAACTCTGGCTGGCCACGCCGCTCATCGGGCTGGCCGTGGCGGCGCACCAGGGCTGGGCGTCGAACCTGTTCCCGCTCGCGGGCGATTTGTTTCCCAAGCGCGCCGTGGCTTCCGTCATCGGCCTCGGCGGCATGATGGGCGCCCTCACGTCCATGGCGCTGGCCGAAGCCGCCGGTTTCATCCTGCAAACCACCGGCAGCTACTGGCCGTTGTTTGCCATCGCCGCCAGCTCGTATCTGGTCGCGCTGGCGATCATGCACGCCCTGTTGCCCGACATGAAGCCGGCCCGATTCGAGGAAGACACGCCATGACTGAATCCCGGTCCCTGACCCCGCGACGGCCCCAGGTGGAGCGCGTCCTGCGGCGCGAGACGCCGGAGCGCATCCTCTATGCGCCCAATTACTGGCAATGGTTCGCCCACCAGCAAAATCACGGCCGGCTCCCGCCCGAGCTGGCGCATTGCCGGACGCAACTCGACCTGATCCGCCATCTCGGCCTCGACGTGTTCAGCCGCAACATCTACAGCGACCAGCGGAGCGTCTGGTTCGGCGGGCTGGCGGAGGCCGTCTGGGACGGCGTGGAGTTTGCGGAGACGCAGCGAACCGAACCGAACGGCGACATCCTCTTTGAAAAAACCTTCCGTACCCGCGCGGGCACGCTCACCGAGCGGCAGCGCTACGTGTTCGCCGACTCCACGCTGGTGCAGGAAAAATTCCTGCTCGATGATTATGCGCAACAAATGGATGCGTTCGAGGCGCTGGTGGCCGGCCGGCGCTGGCGCTTCCACCCGGAGCGTTATGACGCCATCCAGCGCGCGGTGGGCGACGACGGCCTCGTCAACGCCGGCGAGCTGTTCAGCCCGCTCAAGCTGCTCCACTTCACCGCCGGGGCGGACAACGCCGTGTTCCTGCTCGATGATTTCCCGGAACGTTGCGCGGAAATCATGCGCCTCCACGAGGAGGCGCAGATCGACCTTGTGCGGCAAATGACCGCAGCCCGCGTGCCGGCGATGATGGCGATGGACAACCTCGACACGATGTTCCACACGCCGGCCTACGTCGAGCGCTGCTCGGCGGGGTTTTACGAGCGCGCCAGCCGTCTCTGCCACGAAGCGGGCGCGGCGTTTTTCATCCACGCCTGCGGACGCCAGCGGGCGACGCTGCCGCTCATCGCCTCCCTCGGCGTGGACGGGCTGGAAGGCGTGGCATATCCGCCATTGGGCGACGTGCAGCTCGACGAGGCGATGGAACTGAGTGGCGGCCGGTTTCTGATCACCGGCGGTATCAGCGCGATGGAAACGGAAAAGTTCCAGACGGCCGACGAGGTGCGGCGTTATGTGGAGGATTTGTTCCGGCGGCTGCGCCCCCATGCCCACCGTTTTGTTTTCGCTGCAAGTTGCAACACCTCCATCCGCACGCCGTGGAAGGTAATCCAATGGTTCCGCGACGCGTGGAAGGAATTTTGTTAGGAGCACCTGTGATGCACACAACGAAATGGATTCTTGCCGGTTTGATTTTCTGGGCCGCGGGCACCGTGCGCGGCGATGTTCCCGTCATCGTTTCGCCGGAGGCACACCCCGCGGAACGTGCCGCGGCGAAGGATCTGGCGTCCTTCCTCGGCAAACTTTATCCGCACGAGACATTCACCGTCGCGGACACACTGCCCCCCAACGGCCGCGGCATCGTCCTGGGCAGCGATCCGCGCACGCACCGCCTCACCAAGATCACCGCCCCGGCGGCCCCGGATGGTTTCACGGTTGCCACGGTGAGGGACGGCGCACGGGAACTCGGCATCATCGCCGGCGCGGACGCGCGCGGGACGGCGCGCGGCGTTTACGCGCTGCTCGAGAAACTCGGCTGCGGCTTCTATCTCTCCGGTGACGTCCTGCCTCCGCCGCGTGACGCCGCGTTCAAGTTCGACGGCTGGCACTTTTCAGATCACCCGCTCGTGAACGACCGGATCGTGTTCGACTGGCACAATTTTCTCAGCGGTTGCTCCACGTGGAACCTCCCCGAATGGCAGTCGTGGATCCGCCAGTCGCACAAGATGGGCTTCAACGCCATCATGGTCCACGCCTACGGCAACAACCCGATGGTCAGTTTCACGTTCAATGGCAAGACCAAGCCGGTCGGTTACCTGAGCACCACTGCCCGGGGGCGCCTTTTCGGCGGGCAGGTTTTCAACGCGCCGGGCTTCGGTGCCGACGCCGCGCAAGGGCCGGAGGACCTGCGCGCCGACGCGGCGAAGCAACTGATGCAGGGCGCGTTTGCCTGCGCCGGCGAGCGCGCGATGAAGGTCTATTTCGCCGATGACGTGGACACGATTTCCGCGAATCCCCAGGAGCTGATCCTGACGCTGCCGGAGGACGCGCGTTTCCCCATCCAAACGAAGACCATGAATTGGATGGTCCAGGAGGCTGGCAAGTTCTGGCTGGCGAACCCCGACACGCTTGAAGGTTACCGTTATTACAAGGCGCAGGTGGCCGCGTTGATGGAGGCATATCCGCAGATCACCACGCTCGTCGTCTGGTTCCGGCAGGGCGGCACACCCTGGATGGAGGTGAAGGTGTCCGAGATGCCGTCCGCGTGGCAGAAGGAATACGAAGCCGAAATCGCCAGGACTCCCGACGCCGCCAAACTCTGGCACGCGCCCCAGATGTTCGCCATCGGCAAGATCATTCGCGCGTTTGAACGGGCGCTGAGGGAATCCAGCAGCCGTGCGCAGGTCGCCGCCGGCACGTGGGATTTCCATTTTCTCGCACCCTGCC
>CAZAAF010000122.1:3002-10169 GCA_964482575.1 uncultured Verrucomicrobiota bacterium
CACCGGTTCCTCCCGCCGGGCGTGAAGCTGATCGGCCTCGATTACAACGCCCTCCACGGCCATCCGCAGCTCGGCGACGACGAGTCGCGCCGCGTCATCCGCGAGGTCGCCGCCCATCGCCCCGTCGTCCCCGTCATCTGGGCGCATCACGACGACGGCAACTATCTCGGCCGCTCCTACACGCCGTTCGCGCAGTTCGCCTCGAAGCTCGCCGATGCAAAGGCCTCCGGCTTCGGCATCATCCACTGGACCACGCGTCCGCTCGATCTCTACTTCAAGAGCCACATCGAACAGGTCTGGGACGCCACCAAGGACCGCCCGCTGCCCGCCACGTGTGACGACATGGCGGCGCGGTCGTTCGGCGCCGGGGCGCAGGCCGCGATGGGCGGTTATCTCGAACGCTGGGTGAGCGACGCGCCGATTTTTTCGCGCGAAACGTCCGACCTCTTCATTGACCGGCCGTTGACGAACATCACCGAGGTCATCACCGGCTGCCGCGACCGGTTGAAGCTCATCGAGTCGGTGGACACGTCGATGCTCACGTCCTCCCAGCGCGACCGTGTGAACTATTTCAAGGGACTGGAGGAATTCATCGCCGCGGTTTTTGAAACACAGGGTCTGTTCCAAGACGCTCAGGCCGCACTCAAGAAACGCGACCCCGCCGCCGCGCGCGCCGCAATGATCCGGTGCCGCCCGGAGCCGGTGATCGAACAATACGCGAAATTCAGCTCGCTCGGCGGCATGACGCGCGGCGAGCAAGGTTCGGTGGTGACGATGAACACGCGCTGGCTGCCGCATATCGTGCGGTTGCGCCAGCAGCTCGGCCTCGACGCCGTGCGCTACAACTTCGGCCCAACCTCGCACGATCCACTCGCGCAGGCGCCGGGGCGGTTCACCTTTCATTTCGACGCGGATCATCACCTCTGGCAAACGCTCGGCGAAAAGGAAACCGGCGCGGAGACGTTCTTGTTGCCGGCGGAGATGAACGTACCGAATGAGATTTGCCGTAGCGGCATCGAGAGTGCCAAACCCATCGCGTTCCCGGTGACGCCGATTCTGCCGGGCAAGAAGGACACCGCCACCGTTCCCGCGGGCAATTACCGGCTGCGGCTCCTGATGCTCGACCCGTCCTCGACCGCCGCGGGCCAGCGCGTGTTTTCAATCGCCTTGGACGTGGCTGGCGACCAGGGAATGGAGCGCTATGGTTTCGATCCAGTCCAGGCGCGCTTCCTCCGGCTGGCTTGCCGCGGCAATTCGCAAAACGACTGGAACAGCATTGTGGAAGTCACGGTCGACTCGCTGGCGAAGGATGCGGACGGCCCGCTCGCGTCGGCGAGCCACGAGATGAAAGAGCATCCCGCCACGGCGGCGGTGGACGGCAAATATGAAACGCGGTGGGCCACCCGCGGACGCGACGAGTGGATTCAATTCCGCCTCAATCCGCAAGCGACGACCGATCACATCGGCATCGCGTGGTTTGGCGCAGACTACCGCAAGGCTCTCTTCGACATCCTGGTCTCGGACGACGGCCGCCAGTGGAAACCAGTGACTCATCTCCGGCCCCCGTCATCGGCGGTGACAACGATGCTCGCCGACCGCCTGGACATCTTCGCTGCGTCCGGCGGACGCGCGCGCGTGCTGGAGCGCGCGTTCGACGTGAAACTTCCGACGGCGGGCCGTGTGACGGTCACGCTGACACCCGTCACCGGCAAGGCGCTCGTGTGCGGCGCGGTGCTGGAGCCGGCCGCGAAACCGTTCGACGCCGCATCGTTCTGCCCGGCCTCGCTGGTCAGCACGGGCGACCTCGCGCGATTGCAGCGTGCGCTGGCCAAGGCTCGGCGCGGCGAACCCACGACCGTCGCCGTCATCGGCGGCTCCATCACGCAGGGTGCCAAGGCGAGCCGGCCGGAGAACCGTTACGGCAACCACATCGCGGCGTGGTGGCGCCAGCAGTTCCCGAAAACGAAGATCGAGTTCGTTAACGCCGGCATCGGCGCGACCGGCACCAACTACGGCGCGTTGCGCGCCCGGCGCGACCTGCTCTCGCATCAGCCCGATTTCGTCGTCGTCGAGTACGCCGTCAACGATGGCGCGCTCCCGCAGTCGGCGGAGACGCTGGAGGGACTCGTGCGGCAGATCCTCCGCGCGTCCCAACAGCCGGCGGTGCTGTTGCTCTTCATGATGCGCAAGGATGGCAGCAACGCCCAGGAATGGCACGGGAGAGTCGGAAAACGCTACGCGCTGCCGATGGTCAGCTTTCGCGACGCGCTTTGGCCGGAGATCCAGGCCGGCCGCCTGCAATGGGACACCCTCATCGCCGACCAGGTGCATCCGAACGACGCCGGCCATGCCTGCGCGGCGCTGTTTGTGACTTCCCTGCTGGAAAAGGTGCTCAAGGATTTGCCGCCGGACGACCGCCTGCCCGCCATCGCTCTGGTGCCCGCGCCGGTGTGCACCGACCTGTTCGAGCACACCGTGTTACGCGAGGCCGGCGATCTCCAGCCGCTGAAACATGACGGCTGGACGCTGGACACGAAAGCCCGGTGCTGGCGCAGCGACAAACCCGGCAGTGTGATCGAATTTGAAATCGAAGGTCGCACGATTTACGCGATGCACTACGTGGTGTGCAAGGCGATGGGCAAGGCCCGCGTGCAGGTGGATGACGGCGCGCCCATAACGTTAAATGGCTGGTTTGACCAGACTTGGGGCGGCTACCGGTGCAGCACCGTCCTTGCAAAAGACCTGAAGCCCGGCCCGCACCGGGTGCGATTCGAACTCCTCAAGGAGAATAGCCCGGCCAGCGAAGGCCATGAGTTCCACATCCTCGGCCTCGGCGCCGCGGGCGTGCCGTAAAGGGCGCGGGATTGCTACTGCGGGCTTTCGAGACGGACGTCGTCCGCGTCGAAGATGGCGATTCCAAGGTCTGCAAGGGACCGGACTTCCGGCCGATGCCAAAAATACTGTTGCCCGGGGTTGCGAAAAGGCGATTGATGGTTTACAGGTTTCACTGTTTTCCGCTGTGTCAATGGTCGTTGGGAGGTTGATGGTTAGAACTATATGAGCGCGTTTCCTGCGGTTGATCCGATTCCGCTGCCGGCGCCGGTGTGGCTGTTCAAAGGGCTGCACGTCCTGACGCTGGCGCTGCACTTTTGCGCCGTGGAGCTACTGCTCGGCGGTCTGTTGGTGGCCACCTGCCTGTGTTTCTTCGGCGGGCTGCGCGGCGGCATTCCCCTGTTGCGATTGAACGCCGCGGCGTCCATCACCCGGCGATTGCCCATCGTCATGACGTATGTGATCAACCTCGGCGTGCCGCCCCTGTTATTTACGCAAGTGCTTTACGGGCGCGCCTTTTACACCAGCAGCGTGCTGATCGGGGCGTACTGGATTTCGGTCATCTTCCTGCTCATGGCCTGCTACTGGCTGCTTTACCGATTCAACGCCGCGGTCGAACGCGGCCAGTCGGCGTGGTGGCTTGGTCTGACGGCTTGGTTGCTGGCGGGGGTTATTGCCAGAATCCTCTCGACCACCATGACGCTGATGATCCGGCCGGAGGTCTGGACCACGATGTATTCGGCGTCGGCCTCGGGCAACCTGCTGCCACCGTATGATCCGACGCTGGCGCCTCGCTGGCTGTTCATGCTGGCGGGCGGATTGGTCTTTGCCGGGCTCTGGATGGTATGGCTCGCAGCGCGGAAACAGATTGAATCGTCCGTCCGGATATATCTCGCGGGTTTTGGCGGCAAACTGGCGTTGGGAGCGGCGGTGGCGCAGGTGGTCGTGGCGCATTTCGTGTTCCACAACCAACCCGATGTGGTCCAGAAGGGCCTGGAACCAATCCGTTCTACTTCGGCGCGGGTATGATCTGGTTTGCCGCCATCGGGCTGATCGCGCTGGCGGGCGCATGGGCGGGCTTCAGTAAATTGACGACGCCGGCCGCCGGCTGGTCGTGCGCGCTCCTGGGCCTGTTGGCGGCCATCGGTTTCACGGTGGTGCGCGACGGGATTCGCGATCTGACCCTGTCGAGCCATAACTTTGACGTGTGGCAACAGGCGGTCGTGACCAACTGGCCGGTGGTGATCCTGTTCCTCGTGCTGTTTGTCGCCGGGCTGGCCGCGATTGGCTGGCTGGTGTCGGTGATGGTCCGTGCGAAACCGGTTTCGGAGAAGGTGGTTTGATGAGCGAAACAACGAACAACAACAACATGCCGCCCGCGGGCGGTGTTACGCGGCAGACGTTCCTGCGCGTGGCGCTGGGCGGTGTCGGCGCCGTCTATGCGGCCGGGATGGCGTATCCGGTCTATCGGTATGTGGCGTCGCCGGTCGAAAAAGCCGCCAAGGAATCGGCCGTCACCGAGGTGACGCTGAAGGACGCGCAGAAACTCGCGCCCGGCAGCGCGCTGATGTTCAAGTTCGGATCGAAGCCGAGCATGCTGATCCATCACGACGACGGCTCGTGGACGGCGTTGACGGCGGTCTGCACGCATCTGGGTTGCACGGTGCATTACGAGGAGGACAAGAAGCGGATCCACTGCGCGTGCCACGGCGGTGTGTATGATCCGAAGACGGGCGGGAACGTCAGCGGTCCGCCGCCCAAGCCGCTGAAGCGGTATGAGGTTCGTGTCACCGATACGGCCGTGGTTGTTTCAAAGAACCCGCAAAACGCATGAAGGCTCTCTTTTCTTCCATCTACGCGTGGGCGGACGAGCGCCTTGGGTTGAAGGACCTGGTGGCGTTCGCGCAGCACAAGACCGTGCCGGTCCATTCGCAATCGTTCTGGTACTACTGGGGCGGGCTCTCCCTGTTCTTCTTCACCGTCCAGGCCCTCACCGGCGTGTTGTTGCTGCTCTACTACCGGCCCGGGCCGGATGCCTACGATTCGGTGCGGCAGATCACCTACGACACGAACTTCGGCTGGCTGGTGCGTTCGCTGCATTCCTGGGCAGCGAACCTGATGATCGCCTCCATTTTCGTCCACATGTTCTCGGTCTATTTCATGAAGGCCTACCGCAAGCCGCGTGAGTTCGGCTGGTGGACCGGCATGGGGCTGCTGGGCATGGCCATGGTCTTCGGGTTCAGCGGGTACCTGCTGCCGATGGACGACCTGGCGTATTTCGCTACCAAGGTGGGCATGGAAATCTCCGCGGTGGCCCCGGGCATCGGGCCAAAACTGGCGGACCTGGTGCGCGGCGGGCCGGACGTGAACGAATATACCGTGCACCGGTTCTTTGCGCTGCACGTGGTGGTGCTGCCGGCGATCTTCGTACCGCTGCTGGGGATTCATCTCTGGCTGGTGCAGAAACACGGCAACGCCGTGCCGCCGTCGGAAGAGGCGAAGCCGGAGGCCCAACGCCGGAGCGAACCGTTCTTCCCGAGCTTCATAATGAAGGACTTCGGGATGTGGCTGATCGCCTTCAACGTGTTGAGCGTGCTGGCGTTTCTGTTCCCCTGGAGCCTGGGTCCACAAGCCGACCCGCTCAAGCCGGCGCCGCTGGGCATTCATCCCGAGTGGTATTTCATGAGCCAATTCCAGATTCTGAAGGTTTTCGGCGACTGGTTCCCGGGCAAGCTCGGGGAAATCCTAGGGATAGTGGTGTTCACGGCGGGCTTGATGCTGTGGATGCTGATTCCGCTGTACGACGTGTCGCAGGAAGCCGGGCGGCGGGCGCGGCGGGCGACGTATTTTGGGTTGTTTGCGCTGCTGGCCCTGATCGGGTCAACGCTCTGGGCGTATTGGGTGCTTTAGAAACCGGACAAAGGCTGTCATCGTTATGAATTATCCGTTTTGGGACGTGCCGCACATCGGAAGCGCGTGGGTCATCGGCCTGATCGCAATCTTCCATGTGATGATTTCCCACTTCGCCGTGGGCGGCGGTTTTTATCTCGTACTGGCGGAGCGCAAGGCGCTGCGCGAGGGTCACCGCGACTGGCTGGAAATCCTGCGGCGCCACTCGAAGTTCTTCCTCGTCCTGACCGGCGTGTTTGGCGCGGTGTCCGGTGTCGGCATCTGGTTTTCCATCGGCCTCGCCAATCCCGAGGCCACCAGCGCCCTGATTCACAACTTCGTCTTTGGCTGGGCGATGGAATGGGTGTTCTTCATCGTCGAGCTGACGACGGCGGCGGTCTATTACTACACATGGGGCCGCGTCTCGGACGCCCTGCATGTGAAGGTCGGCTGGGTTTATGCCGCCGCGTCGTTCTTCACCCTCTTCATCATCAACGGCATTCTCGCATTCATGCTCACGCCGGGGGACGCCTGGCTTGCCGCGGCCGGCACGGGCCAGGAAGCGAGCCGGTTCTGGGAGGCCTTCTTCAACCCGACGTTCTGGCCCAACCTGCTCATCCGCTCGCTGGTCTGCACCTCGCTCGCCGGCGTCTGGGCGCTGGTGACCTGCAGCCGGATTGACAGCAAGCGGCATCCGCAGCTCAAGGAATCACTCGTGCTCTGGAGCGCCAAGTGGCTGGTGCCGTCGTTCGTGCTGCTACCGGTGGGGTTTGTCTGGTATATGGGGTCGGTTCCGGAATCCCAGCGCCACCTGCTCCAACTCGGCATCGCCACGATCGGCTCGGGCATGTTCACGCAGGTGACCCGCGCGTTGCTGATCGTCGGGCTGACCTCGGGCATTATCGTCGCGGTGACGTACATCTTCGCGATGCGCTCGCCCCGGGACCTCAATTTCGGCCAGGCGTTGACCGTGGTGCTGCTCGCGGTCATCGCCACGGCGTCCGGCGAGTACACCCGCGAGACGCTTCGCAAGCCGTACGTCATCGGCCGTTACATGTTCTCGAATGGCGTCCGTCTCGCGACGGTGGACAAGATCAACGCCGAGGGCTATCTGCCGAACTCCCTTTGGACGCGTGCCGGGGGCAATTCCGTGCAAGCGAAGGGCGAGGCCATGTTCCGCGGCCAATGCATGGCCTGTCACACAATTGACGGGTATCGTTCCATGAAGCGGCTGCTCGGCGAGCGCAACCGCGAAGCCATTGGCAATCTGCTGACGCTGCTTCACGACTACAAACCGGATTCCCCTTACCGGGCCTTCATGCCGCGTCTGGCGGGAACCAAGGAAGAAATCGCCGCACTCGGCGACTATCTCGCGACGCTGAATCCGCCGGCGGCTCCGCCACTGGCCTCCCCGGGCAAGGCGGCGCCTGTGGCCAAGAAGTAATT
>CAZAAF010000123.1:0-10131 GCA_964482575.1 uncultured Verrucomicrobiota bacterium
CTCGCGGGGACTGCCCTTGTCATGGCAATCGCGGCACTTCTGGGCCTCGGCGGGAAGTTTGCACAGGGTCTTGTACTCGCCGGCGAGATGCGCGTTCAGCAACTCCACCGTCCGGCGCGCCACGGACGCGCTGACACGACAGCAACGCTCCTCGCGCTCCTTCGATGATATCTTCGCCTTCGCCGCCTTGCACCATTTGGTAACCGAGATGTGGCAGAGGTTGGAGCGGCAGACGGTGTGGACAATCTCCTCCTTCGGCGCGGGCGGACAATACGTCGGCAGCGACGTCTCGGCGTACCAGTTGAAAATGTCCCGCGTGATTTCCGAGGCCTTGCTGCCCTTCTTCTTGTCGGCGGTGCCCGTCACCATGTAGGTGACCATGGCGGCGGCGTTGAGCCCGCCGCAGAGCGTGCCGACACCCGCCACGCCCGCCCCGCCGTAGGTCATCAATTCCATCGGCCAGGTCGTGTACGGCGCACCGACCTTTTTCTTCAGCTCGCCGATGATACTGGCGGAGACCGCGTAGCAGCAGCCGGCCTTGAAATGCATCTCATACGCCGTCGCGGCAACCACCTCGGGATCGAGTTTCACATAAGGCCATGGCAACGGCATCGGTTCCCCACCGGTGGTGGTGGAGGCGTTGCACAGCGATGCGGCCAGCCCGCCCGACGCCGCGCCCAGACACGCCACTCCCGCATTCTTGAACCAACCGCGCCTCGATACTTGCATGTCCTTGCTCCTTTCGATATCTGCGATGGTGGCGCGACGCTAGCAGACGATGGCGGTGTTGGGAAGTCACCATTGGTAGGATTGAAGCGAAGGAGGAGGATCGGGTGTCGGTTCGCGGGGTTCGGGGTTCGGGAATGCAGGCCAAGCGCCCAACCCGGCGAACGGCCGATGCAAAGATTATAGGACTGACGCCTTTTCAAGTTCAAGGGAACGCGGGGAATTCCGGCTGTAGCGGCGGTCTGTGATCGCCGGAATCATCATCATAATCGGCGCTCACAGAGCGCCGCTACAGTTCGGGCTACGGGGAGGCGAAGATCGAAGGCTAAACGCTGAGAAGAAAACGGTCCACGGGCTCACACGAATGCGGAGGGCCGGACAGGCGAGTGCGGGTGATGGGATTCAACCGCTTTCAGGGTTGGAAATGGCGTTGGGAATGATGACCCAGGGTAGGCCGGAGAACCGGCCAACCGCTGGGCTGAGTGATGGAATCCCTTCGGGATTCACGGAGGACGGGACGGGACACGAAGCCGCGAGGTTCAACGCAGAGACGCAGAGGACGCGGAGAAACGCAAAGGGAAGAGGCGGACGGGCGAGGTAAAGATTACAGGACTGACACCTTTTCTTTTTTTTCCTTTTTCCGCCTCTTCATCAGATTACGATAACTAGACAGGTTCCGGCACTTCCACTTCGTAGCTAGTTTGAGAGAGCTTTGCCCTTGCTATTTTGATGTCCTGAAAGCCGTTCAAATTCAGTGCTCGACGAACATATAGTTCACTGGTTGACGAACGGAATCCGATTATCACGCGAGCGATCAATCCGGGAGGAATTTTCCAGAAGAATCGACCCCCGTAAGGAATACAAGCTTCAAGGCCTATTACCCAACGGAATTCCTTCTCATAACGCCAACTTTCAGACTTTCGTTTGAAAAAGTCTTTCATCTTTTCCAGTTTCTCTTGATCTGGAATCTGGTGAAATGTTTGAAAAGGGAGAACTATCCTTGGTTTGTCATATTCCACCTCGAACAGGTTCTCGTGCCGATGTTCATTAACCTCGAAAGTGATACCGTCGCCGGCCTCGGAGATTTTCTTGCCGATTATTTCAAAAGCAACGCCTCTATGGTGATTCGCATAGAGACTCCATAAAATGGGGTCTTTCAGCTTGCCAGAAAATGAAATGATTCCTTGGTCGTGGCTGGCGAGTTCAATATAACCATCGACCGAATTATTTATCAGTGGCTCAAGCTCTGGCGGGCAACCTTCGAATCCAAAACGCCATTCAAAAGGATCGTTGAGATCTGTTAACCTGCTCACCCGAAAGCTTCGTGACTCGATTGTTTTTATTGCCGCCTCGTCTGGCAGGTAACGGTAAAGCTTAATCTCGTTCATAGTCTATTGACCCTCAAACCAGTCGTCTCTGCTTAAACGAAACGGGCGGGACTCCGGAGAGTCCCGCCCGCTCGCTTACGACATCGCGAACCGGGGGTTCGCGTTGGTTAGTGGCTTAGAACTCGCCGCCACCGGGGTAGCCGCCAGGGCCGCCCGCGGGAGGCGCCGGCTTCTCCTTCTCCGGGATCTCGGTGATGAGACACTCGGTGGTGAGGAGGAGGCCCGCAATGGAGGCCGCGTTCTGAAGCGCGGAGCGCGTGACCTTGGTCGGGTCCACGACGCCGCTCTTGAACAGGTCTTCGTATTGCAGGGTCTCGACGTTGAAGCCCTCGCTGCCCTTGCGCTTCTTGATCTCCTGGAGGACGATGGAACCTTCCACGCCCGCATTGAAGGTCAACTTGCGGATGGGCTCTTCGAGAGCGCGCTTGATGATGTTGACGCCGATCTGCTCATCGCCTTCCAGCTTGAGCTTCTCGACTTCCGGCAAGGCGCGCAACAGGGCCACGCCACCGCCGGGGACGATGCCTTCTTCCACCGCGGCGCGGGTCGCGTGGAGCGCGTCCTCGACACGGGCTTTCTTTTCCTTCATCGCCGTCTCGGTCGCCGCGCCGACGCGGATAACCGCGACGCCGCCGGCGAGCTTGGCGAGGCGCTCCTGGAGCTTCTCGCGGTCGTAGTCGCTGGTGGTCTCCTCGATCTGCTTCTTGATCTGGGAGATGCGGCCCTGGACGTCGCTGGTCTTGCCAGAACCTTCGACGATGGTGGTGTTTTCCTTGTCGATGATGATCTTCTTGGCCTTGCCGAGGTCATCGAGCGTGACGTTCTCGAGCTTGATGCCGAGGTCCTCGCTGAGGAACTTGCCACCGGTGAGGATGGCGATGTCTTCGCACATGGCCTTGCGGCGATCACCGAAGCCGGGGGACTTGACGGCCGCAA
The DNA here is from genome assembly GCA_964482575.1 of uncultured Verrucomicrobiota bacterium. Classification (GTDB taxonomy): domain Bacteria; phylum Verrucomicrobiota; class Verrucomicrobiia; order CAIQCK01; family CAIQCK01; genus CAIQCK01. Next base: position 3,051 of record CAZAAF010000123.1, read on the forward strand.
CCTGGATGGTGCCGCGCAGCTTGTTGACGACGAGGGTGGCGAGCGCTTCGCCTTCGACCTCTTCGGCAAGGATAAGCAACGGCTTGCCCGCCTTGGCGGTCTTCTCCAGCAACGGGAGCATGTCCTTGAGGCTGCTGATCTTCTTCTCGTGGATGAGGATGTAGGCGTTCTCGAGCACGCACTCCATGGTCTCCGCATCGGTCACGAAGTAGGGTGAGGCATAGCCCTTGTCGAACTGCATGCCTTCGACCACGTCGAGCGTGGTCTCGATGCTCTTGGCTTCCTCGACGGTGATCGAGCCGTCCTTGCCGACCTTGTCCATCGCGTCCGCGATGATCTCGCCGACGGTCTTTTCGCCGTTGGCGGAGATGGTGGCGACCTGGGCGATCTCCGTGGTGCCCTTGACGTCCTTGCTGATCTTTCTCAAGCCCGCGATGGCGGCCTCGACGGCGGCGTCAATGCCGCGCTTGAGGGCCATGGGGTTGGAACCGGCGGTGACGTTCTTGAGGCCTTCGCGATAGATGGACTCGGCGAGCACGGTGGCGGTGGTGGTGCCGTCGCCGGCGACGTCGGACGTCTTGCTGGCGACTTCGCGCACCATCTGGGCGCCCATGTTCTCGTACGGATTCTCCAATTCCACTTCCTTGGCGACGGTGACGCCGTCCTTGGTGATGGTGGGAGACCCGAACTTCTTGTCCAGAACCACGTTGCGACCCCGCGGTCCAAGCGTCACGGCCACGGCGCGGGAGAGTTTCTCGACGCCGCGCAGCAGGTGCTGCCGGGCGGCTTCGTCAAATATCAATTGTTTGGCTGCCATACTGATTTATTCCTTCTTTGGGTTGGGTTGGGGTTACTCAATGATGCCGAGAATGTCTTCTTCCTTGATGAGGAGGTAAGTCTCGTTCGCAATCTTCACTTCCGTGCCACCGTACTTCGGGATCAGGACGCGGTCGCCCTTCTTGACCTCGAAGCCGACTTTCTTGCCCTTGTCGTCCACCTTGCCACTGCCGAGGGCGACGACTTTGCCTTCCTGGGGCTTTTCCTTGGCGGTGTCGGGAATGATGATGCCGCCCTTCTTGACTTCCTGCTCCTCGATCGGCTGCACCAGCACCCGATCGCCTAGAGGTTTGATTTGTGCCATACGAATGCTCTCTCCTTCTGTTGGTTTGGGTTTACTTAACACTGTTCGCAACGAAAACGCGGCGCACCGGCTCCCGCCGGCGCGCCGCCAAGTGGTCAGTCCTTCTTCTTCTTGCCGTCCTCGTCCACAACTTCAAAGTCCGCGTCGATGACGCCGTCTTCCTTGCCGCCACCGGACTTCGCCTTGCCCGGGCCGCCGGCCGCGGCTGCCGCCGCACCTTCCGGAGCGCCCGGCGCGCCGGGTTTCGCGCCCGCAGCGCCCTTCGCCTGCGCGTACATCGCCGACGATATCTCGTGCCACGCCTCGTTCAGCGACTCGCAGGCGCTCTTCATCGCCTCGGCGTCATCCTTCTTGATGGCCTCCTCGACCTTCTCGATGCCGCCCTCGATCTTCTTCTTCTGGTCGTCGCTGACCTTGTCCTTGAATTCCTTCAGGAGCTTTTTGGCCTGATAGACCGAGCGCTCGGCCTCGTTCAACGCCTCGGCCTTCTCGCGCAGCTTCTTGTCCTCCTCCGCGTGCGACTCGGCTTCGTGGCGCAACTTCTCCACGTCATCCTTCGAGAGGCCGCTGGAGGCGGTGATGGTGATCTTCTGCTCCTTGCCCGTCGCCGTGTCCTTGGCGGTGACGTGCAGGATGCCGTTCGCGTCGATGTCGAACGTGACCTCGATCTGCGGCACCATGGCCGGCGCGGGCGGGATGCCATCGAGGTGGAAATTGCCGAGCATGCGGTTGAACCGGCACATGTCGTTCTCGCCCTGGTAGACCTTCACCTCGACGCTGGTCTGGCTGTCGGCAGCGGTGGTGAAAATCTCGCTCTTGCGGGTCGGGATCGTCGTGTTGCGCGGGATCATCTTCGCCATGATGCCGCCACGGGTCTCCACGCCGAGGGTCAGCGGGGTAACGTCGAGCAGCAGCACGTCGGTGACCTCGCCCTTGAGGACGCCGCCCTGGATGCCGGCGCCGATGGCGACGACCTCGTCGGGGTTCACGCCCTGATGCGGGGCCTTGTTGATGAGCTTGTGGGCGGTCTCGACCACGCGGGGCATGCGGGTCATGCCGCCGACGAGCACGAGTTCGTCAATGCTCTTGGTGTCGAGCTTCGCATCGCGCAAGCAGGCATGGACCGGCGTCACGGTGCGCTCGAACAGGTCGTCGCACAACTGCTCCATCTTCGCGCGCGTCAGCTTTTTCTGGATGTGCTTGGGGCCGCTGGCGTCGGCAGTGATGAACGGCAGGCTGATCTCGTATTCCTGCGCGGACGACAGGGCGATTTTGGCCTTTTCGGACTCTTCCTTGATGCGCTGGAGCGCGTCGGGCTGCTTGTGCAGGTCGAGTCCGTTCTCCTTGCGAAAATCCTCCAACACCCATTCCATAAGGCGGCCGTCCCAGTCGTCGCCGCCGAGATGGGTGTCGCCGTTGGTGGCCTTCACCTCGAACACGCCGTCGCCGATCTCGAGCACGCTGATGTCGAACGTGCCGCCGCCGAGGTCGTACACGGCGATCTTCTCGTCCTTCTTCTTGTCGAGACCGTAGGCGAGCGACGCAGCGGTGGGCTCGTTGATGATGCGGAGCACCTCGAGGCCGGCGATGCGGCCGGCGTCCTTGGTGGCTTCGCGCTGGGCGTTGTTGAAGTAGGCCGGGACGGTGATGACCGCCTGGGTGATCTTCTCCCCGAGGCGGGTCTCAGCGTCGGCCTTCAGCTTCTGCAAAATCATCGCGCTGATCTCGGGCGGGCTGTAGGTCTTCTTCTCGCCGCCGACCTCGACCTCGACGCAGGCGTCGCCGTTGGAGGCGCGGACGACCTTGTACGGCACGCGCTTGGTCTCTTCCTGGACCTCTTCGAACTTCCGGCCCATGAAACGCTTGATGGAATAGACCGTGTTGCGGGAATTGGTGACCGCCTGGCGCTTCGCGGCCTCGCCGACGAGACGCTCGCCGGACTTGGTGAACGCGACCACCGACGGCGTGGTACGCTTGCCTTCGGAATTCTCCAGAACCAACGGCTCGCCGCCCTCCATGACTGCCATGCAGGAGTTCGTCGTGCCCAAATCAATGCCAAGAACTTTGGCCATAGTGTCCTCTCTCAGGTTATGAACAGAAATTGACTATTAACTTATTACCTCTATTGAGCAGCAAAAGTGCCATGGCGTGATAATTGGGACTCAACAACAACGCAACACACTTTTGTAACGATTCTTACAACAATGGCCGGGGTCAAATCACGAGGTTAGGCGTGTCCTGATTGTGTGACGGGGTGTCACACTTCATGTGGGCAGCGCCGTTTGTCTGTGCCAAACTGCGACATACTATCTATAATATATGGAGTTCAATAGAGGCAGGCTGAAGCCTGTGCCCCAACGCCTACACAGGGTCAGTCCGCTGGAGGTCACGCCTTGGCGCGCTCCCCTGCCCTTGGGATAATTCCACGGTCGCCCGGGTGGGGGTTACTTCACCGCGCCCGTGGCGGCCCATTCGCAGCCGCGGCAGATGACCTTGGCGATGCTGTCGTTCTGGAGGGCTTTGACGTCGTGGCCGAAGGTCTCGTGGAACACGCGGCCTTTGCCGTAGCACACCGTGAAGATCATCGGCTCGGTCTTGTGGCTCCAGTCGGAATCGGACGTGGCGAGGACGTTGATCGGGTCGCCGCCCTGGAGCTTGGCGTAGAGTTCGTCGTCGGCCTCGAAATCCGCCAGGCCCTTGGTGATGGGATGGGTCGTGTCGGTGATGTGGACCTTGAACGGCGCGCGCGGGCCGTGGCCCGACACCTTCATGATCCAGATGCGTCCGCAGAGTTTGCAGAACTCATCCCAGCCCGGCTTGACCTGCTCGACCTTGTCGCCCTCCTTCTTCATGGTGGGGCCGAACGAGGCGCTGGCGAGGTGGGCGACGGTAAAACCCTTGCCGCTCTTGACGAAGGCAAGGAGGTTTTCCTTCGCCTTGTCGCTGATCTCGCCCTTGCGGTCGTAGCGATGGAAAAAAATCTCGTCGTACGCCTTCAAGGCGTCGGCGTTCTCGAGGCAGGAGAGGTCCTCGACGATGGTGACGTCGAACCGGCCGGACTTGACGAGGATGTCGCGCGTGGCGGGTGCCGTCTCCTTCCACTTGTGCGAGGCCACGTCGTCGCCGGTGATGAGGAGGAGTTTGATTTTCGCCGTGTCGGCGGCGGGCGCGGAACCGGGCAGCGCGGTGAACAGGAACGCAGCGGCAAGGGAGACGAACAATGATGGACGCATGATGGTTTTCTATCCTTTCGTTGGCCAGAGCTTCTACCACGGTCGCCGGGAATGGGCAACCAGATGTTTGGACGCGGACGCGGCGGGCGCGGTCAGATCCAGCGCTTTTTCCTCATCCACCAGACCGTGGCCAGCGTGGAAATCACTGTGAGGCCAATGGCCCAGTAGTAGCCGTAGCGCGAATGCAGCTCCGGCATCTGTTCCGCGTAGTTCATCCCGTACCACGTGCCGACGATCATGACCGGCGTGGTGATGACAGTGATCATGGTGAGGAACTTCACCACTTCGCCGGTCTGGTTGGAGGAGATGTTCAGGTACACCTGCAGGATGCCCGTGAGCGAGTCGGTGTAGTTTTGCGCCAGCTCGGAGATGTGGAAGAGGGCGTCATAGACGTTGCGGTAGTACGGCACGATGTGGCCGCGGATCAGCTTGAACTCGCCGTGCGCGAACCGCCCGAGCACGGCCATCTGCGGCCCGATGATCTTCCGCAGGTGCAGCACCTCCTTCTTGACCTGCACGATTTTGTTGAGGATCGCCTCGCCGGGGCGCTGCAACACCTGGTTTTCCAGCTCGGCGATCTCCAGCGACAGCTCGTCGAGGGCCGGCTTGTAGTTGTCCACCAGCGCATCGAGCAACGCGTACGCGACGCGGTCCGGCGCGCGGGCGATGTGTACGGTGCTGCGGATGGCCATTTCCGCGACGGTCTCGACGTTCTTCAACGGCACGGTGTGGAAGGTGATCAGAAAGTTCTTGCCGAGGAAGAAGTTCATCTCGCTCGTGGCAAACGTGCCGTCCTTGCGGCTGTAGTCCACCGCGTGGATGACCATGAACAGGTAGGAGGTAAACAGGTCGTCTTCCTTGGGCAGATACTCGTCCACCTTCGGGAGCGGGCTTTCCTCGACGCAGTCCTTGATGGAGAGCGGGTGGAAATGGAAAACCTCCTCCAGATAGAACTTGGTCTCCTGGGGCGTCGGATTTTCAAGGTCCAGCCAGAAGAACAAAGTCGTGTCGGCCAGCAACGACGGGATCAGGAACGGCTCCAGATCCTTGCTGTGCAACCGGCCCTGGGTTGTGAATGCAAACGACCGAATCATGCAAACCTCGGAAATATCCGACTGTTCATCCGCTGATAGTGAAGCTTAACACCGTTCCTTCCCACAAGCTTCCATTTATCATCGGCATCACCCTCATCCGACCCAACCCTAAAAGCAAGAAGACCGTCCGTTCCGGTGACCACGGCACCCGCCTACGACGGCAGTTTTCGCTCGGCCATCTTGTTCGAGGGATGCTGGTCCTTGCGGCCGTCGGCATAAACCGCCGCCCACTCCGCAAGACGCCGACCGAGCAACCGGCACGCCGCCTGCGCGTCCTCGGTGCGCGGCTCCCGCACCGTCACCGCGCCATAATGGCAGGTGGTCAACTTCGTCGCGTAATCCGTGACGCCGAAGACCAGGAAGCCGAAATTCATCAGCAGCGTGAGGATGGATTGCGAGGCGATCTCCATGCCGCCGCCCCACCCGCCCGCCGAGCTGAACGCGCAACCGAGCTTGCCGTCGAGCTTCATCCAGTGCTCGCCCATCACCTCGTCCCAGAAGCGTTTCATCTTCCACGAGAGCAGCCCCATGTTGGTCGGACTGCCGACCGCCACGCCATCGCACCAGAACAGGTCCTCGGGTTTCGCCTCGTCCACGGAGCACAGCCGCACCTCGGTGCCGGGAATGCTGGAGGCACCTTCGCCGACGAAGGCCGCCATCTTCGCCGTGTTGCCCGTCTTGGAATCGTAGAGGACCAGGATGTGGCTCATAAAGCGATCCTTCAATCGTCCGCCAAACACGCTAAAGACGCGAAAGGGAGTTTCTGACAGGATTAACAGGATGCGTGAAATTCCAACGCACCACGAGTCTGGATCCTGCCCATCCTGTTGATCCCTGTTCTTCTTCAGAACGCAATGGCCAGCGCCAGCACGCCCGCGAGCGTCAGGAGCATCGGCACCATGAAAACCTTGCTCCAGTTGAACTTGCCGTTTGCGCTGAACTTGTCCATCGCCCAGCCGGCGATCTGCGTGCCGAGGAACAGGCCGACGCCCGTCGTCACCAGGAAAATGAGCGCCTGCGCCGAGCTCTTGATCTTGTCCGGCGCCACGCTGTCCACGTACATCTGGCCGGCGATCATGAAGAAGACGTAGGCCAGGCCGTGCAACACCTGCGCCCCGATGACGACCTGTTTCGGCGCGCGCAGGACATACACCAGGTAGAGCAGCGTCCAGCAGAAAGCGCCGAGGGTGATCGTCCACTTCGGGCCGAGCACGCTGGCGCCGAACAGCAGGCCCAGCAGCGAGAAACCGCCCCCGCCCGTGGCCAGCGCCTGTGCCGCCTGCGCAATGCCCATGATGCCCGACACGTTCTTGCCGGAAGCGCCCAGGCTGGTGAGGAACTGCCCCGTGCCCAGGAAGTAGAACTGCATCGTCCCGGCAATGACCAGCGACGCGATGATGAAGACCGCGAACTTGGGGTTATTCATCAGGGCAAACGCGCCCATCAACGGCGACTCGGTCCCGCCCTTCGGGGGCGTGGCAGGCTGGACCAGGCAGATGACCAGCATGATCGCCGAGAGAATCGCAGCGAAGTAGAGGCAATCGCTGCCGTCACCCTCGCCCTTGCGCGTGTTCCGCCAGGCCGAGAGCAGCACGCCGATGGCCGTCCACGCG
>CAZAAF010000124.1:0-10065 GCA_964482575.1 uncultured Verrucomicrobiota bacterium
AACGTGGCCAGTGCGGCCTTTGCCGAGGTCATGTCACCGGACTGGAGCGCCTTTTGAACCGCCTGGAAATCCTGACCGATCTGACTGTTGGTCTTCAGCAGTTCTTGCATCCGGGGATCGTTCTGGATGAACTGCAGCCACATCTCGAAAGTGGCCGGGGTGTCCGTCAGGTTGCCGGACTGCAACGCGCTCCTCATCGAATTGAAGTCCACCGTGTTATTCTGGATATCGGTGTCGACGTTGGTGCGGGAGGCATTCGTCACGGAAGAGAACGGACTGATGTTCATCATATGCATGTACTTTCAATTGAGCGACATGGTTGTCGAACAACACTTTTGAGAGGTATCGGCACAAACCGGTTCTGCCTTTAGTCTTTTTTTGCGGCGCGTCGATCCAAGTCGTTCCGGTGTTGTCCTCCCCGGTTGCGTCTTCTTCAATCGCGCTTATATTACCGGAGATCAGGCGAGGTTGTTCGATCCCAGCAAGGAAATGAAGCCACCCATGAACCATGACGATAAAGCCACATCCGATTCCAACCCGCCAGCCTCGTCCAATTTTCACACGGCCATGGCGCATCTCTACCGGGGCGAGGTGAACCGCCTGACGGTCTGGCACGTGCGGCTGGACACCACCACGAACTGGGCCATGCTGCTAACCACCGGCATGACGACGTTTGCCCTCGGCTCGGAGCGGACGCCGCACTACGTCCTGTTGCTGGGGCTGGCGATCATCGCCATGTGCGTATCGATCGAGGCGCGCCGGTATCAACATGTCCACCACTCGGCGCACCGGCTGCGCCTGCTGGAGTCCGGCTATTTCAAGGGGCTGCTCGAAGGCCGCACGGAAGCCGCATGGCGCGACCAACTCAGCCAGGACCTGGCCCAACCCCGCGGGACCCTCAGTTGGTTGCAGGCGGCGCGTATTCGCTTGCGGCACAACTATCTGATGCTGGTGTATTTCATCACGGCGGTCTGGATCACCAAGCTGTATATCCACCCGGCCTGCCCCGGCAGCCTGCACGAATTTTACGAGCGTCTGGCCGTGGGCAGCCTCATCCCGAGCTGGTTCGTGGCGGTGAGTGCGGCGTTCTTCGTATTGGGAGCGACGGGGCTCGCGTTCCGCTTCCGGGACGGCAAGGATGTCATCTGACCGCGCCGCCGCGGTGTCACGGCTCTGCATCGAACACCCGGACGAAGTCCACCTCGAAACAATCGGGCAGGACCGCCTTGATCAGCGCCGGCACTGGTTTGCCGCCCCACCCTTTCGGGTCCCTGGTTTCCAGCCCGCCACGGGCAAACGAGCGGTGATAGCCATGGCACTCGGTTGAGACCAGGATGAACTGGTCCACCTCCGACACCGGGCACTCGGGAGCCATTTGTTTGCCCACCATCCGGCCGTCGGCATAGAAGATGTATCCTTCGGGAGACCAGTCCACGGCGTAATCGTGCCAGCCATCGGCCGTTTCCTTGTACGGGAACCAGAAGTGGCCGAACCATTTGTTCTCCCGGCCGTAACCGCCCCAACCGTTCCCGCAGCCGAGGGTTCCCTCGGTATGCTGGCGGTAGTTCTCCATGATGTCGCACTCCACGCCGGCATATTTGGGATTGGGATGCGCGCCGATGGAGGGCGACTGGAGCCAGAAGGCGGCATGCCAGCCGTCGTTTCTCGGGAGTTTGCAGCGGATTTCGTAGTAACCGAACTTGTGCATGAACTTCGCCGGCTTCTTGGGACCAAACGGCCAGAACGACTTTGAATTGGGATCGCGCGGCAGGTCGAAGGTCAGCGACCCCGTCTGCAGATGCGCCGAGTAAAAATCATCGCCCTTGCGGATCAGGTGGATTCTCAAATGGCCCTGGCCGTCGAGTTCCACGCCTTCGTCCGTGAACGTGGGCGACGGGTAACCCCAGTAGTGAAGGCGGTAGTTCCATTTCGAGTCGTCCAGCGTCGTGCCGTCGAACTCGTCATTCCAGACCAGCTTCCACTTCTTGGCCGCGGGCAGCAGGCTGGGTGCGTGTCCGGCCACGGGCTCCTTCCGATCCATGGGCACATCGACCGGCGTGACCACGGTCTTCTTTCCCGCATCCTTCTGCCACACCAGCAACCGGATCGTCCGGGCCGGGAGCGGACTGGAAGCCTCGACCGCGTCCCGCTCCGGTTCGGCGGCGGCAACAAGATGCGCGTGCGGGACGGTCACCAAGAACGTCGCGGGCTGGTCGGACGGGTTCCAGACGAGCACGCCGAGCTGGTTGCCCGCGGCGTAGGCTTTGGCAATCAGCCGTTCGCCCTTGAGCGCGAAACCACGGTCGTCCTCGAAGCGCCCCCGCAACAACAACGCCGCGTGCCGCCGCTGGAATGCGGTCAGTTGCTTGAGATAACGCGCCGCCTCAGCCGGCGGTGTGAGCGCCAACATCTCCACCCGGGGTTTGCTGAGGATGTCCGCGTAATCGTCGCGCACGGGAACGACATTCTCCTTCAGATAGCGCACATCCGGCGCGTAGCGGCTCTCGATCTCAAAGCGCAGGCCATAGACGCACGCGTAGTTGGCCCCGAGCCGGTCCAGCATCGGCGTCGGGTGGCGTTGCGTGGTCAGCACTTCCGGGAATGTGTACCGGAACATCTCCGGGAACTCGCCGTCGCCCGGCTCGCCATTCAGGCGCGCGCGCATTTGTTGTTCGGTGGGCGTGAACGTCCCCATCTCACAGCCATGGAACAGGAGGATGGAATCCAGCACGCTGTCGTGAATCCCCTCCGTCATCACGATGAACTCCGGCGCAATGCGTTTCATCTCATCCGCCACGCGCCGCAGCCATGTCGCGCGCTCGCCGGCATAGACCATCGCCGGCGAGGCATGACCATGATTCTTCGCCCAGCAAATCATCGGCTCGGTCACGCCCAACTGGTCGAACAGGAGGCCGTCCGCTCCCAGGTCATGGGCCTGGCGCGCCAGCGCGAGCATCCGCTGCTGCCAGCCCTCCGATGCCTGGCACGCCAGCACGCACTTCACCGCCGGGAAGCTCTTGAACTTCTGCCAGTCCTGGCGCACCGGAGTGCCGTCCTCGCGCAACACCGCCTGGTCCTGACCCTGCGTGTCGTAATACTCCGTGGACATGTCAATCAACTGGCCGTTGGCATAAAGGATGGCGCGCTTGCCGCGGCGGTGGACCTCCTTCAACGCGCGGCGCAAGGCCTCCGGCCCGCCCATCTGCGGGTCGGGGATGTAATCGGGATACAGATGATCGTGCCCGCCCTGCGCCCAGCCGAACAACCCGAGGACATCCAGCCCGCGCTGGTCTGCAACGTCCGCCAGCTTTTCGAGCGACGGGTAATCCCACAGGATTGAGCCGTTCTGCTGCTTGAGGATGCACAAGAGCCAGCCCGACGCCTCGCGCACCCAGTCAAGCTGCGGTCGTGGCGGCGTCACGGCATCAAACCACGTGCGATAGAATCGGGCCGCCGTGTGCCACGTGCCGGCATAAGGCCACAGCACGGTCGTCGGCAACGACCAGCGCCCGCCTTTTCCGCAAAACAACTGATGCCGGATGGCCAGCGTCGTGCGCTGCGACTTCGGGTCGAACCGCGATGCAAAAACCTTCGCGCCGTGGGCGGCGTCATGGCAGACGATGTAGAGGCCGCCGCGCTCGCCGGCAAAAGCGCACCATTGCATCGTGCCGATGCGGCTGGGATACGGGCAGGTGTACTCGCGGAGCTTCGCGCCCGCACCGAGCCGCTGGCCAAGGCCGTTCGGCCAGATCAAGGGATGCGTCGCCGGCGCCGCGGCAATCCCGGAGAGCAGGACACAGTTCAGGCCACTGACCCTCGCCGTCTCGTCGTCGTTGCGCAGTTCGCCGCGAATTTCGAACGCCTCCCGGTCCCGGCGGAAATCCAGTGTCAAACCGATCTTCCACGTGTTCGTGCCATCGGTGAGGTTTTCATAAACCAGCCGCACACCGTCCGTGGTCGTCTCGACCCGCGGCTTCTGACCGGAGGACACGAGCGTCACCGGCCGCGAGGACGCCTGAAGCACGAGCGTCCAGAACGACCCGCCTTGGGCGACAATGGCCGGACATGCCGGGTCCCGCGGCGCGAGGCCCAGTCCGCGCTCGTCCACCGTCAACGTCCCGAGAGACGTCTCCAAGCTGGCGGCGGTTACCAAAGTCCCCGCGAGAAACGTGGTGGCGGCGAGAACAAGAAGTGAAAGGGGCCGAAACGGCGGAGTGGTTCTTGAGTTCACGCGCGGCAGTATGGGTCAGCCGCCGTCCAGCGGTAAAGGGACGAAAATCGCGACTGTGTGGACGCCGTTAGCGGCCCAACCGGAACCGCGTCAACCGGCAGGTCCCGGGCGAATCAACCCCGCAAGCCGTCGCGCAACACGCTGAAGTCCGAGAACCGCCCGATGTCCTCGACCTCATGCAGCGGATGGAACTGCACCTCGCCGTGGGCCTCGCATAACGCGGCGATGGGATTCAGGCCGCCCTTGACGATCAACCCCGCCCTTCCCTCGTCGACGGGAATATCAAAGAGCGGCTGGTTCGGATACCCGATGGCCAGGATACCATCCAACCCCTGGTGCTCCATGTCCTTCCTGATCCGGCGGACCTCGGGCAGCGCCGCCACCGGCACCTCGCGAAAACAGATGCCGATGATGCCGTTGCCCGTGCGTGCGCAGTCGCGCACCCGTGTCATCCGCGCGCGAATGAACATCTCCAGCGGATCCAGGGTTGTACCACGATACTCGATCAACGCCGTGAGGCGCACCGGTTTCCCCTCGCGCATTTCCATCAGGCCGCCAAATCGCGAGGTGACCGGGATCCCGTGCTTCAACAGAATCCCGTTCACCGTGACGTTGCAGACCGTGCCCAGCGCCACCTTCTCCGCCGGCACGGTTGTCCCTGCCAGTGTCTCGCCCTCGCGCGCAATCGCCAGCCGCGTTCCCATGCCCAGCCGGCGTGCAAAGACCGGTTTCATGTCTTCCACGGCGCGCACCACAAAACTTCTGGGGATCAACGCCAGGTTGGTGATGATCGTGCCTGCCGCCGCCGGCAAGGCGTAGCTCATGCGATAGAGCAAGGAATCCATCCGTGCCGCCACAAAACCGACCTTCTCAATGATATTGGCATGCTGGAGTTCACGGTGTCCGGCCTCGGTCATCAGGCGGCCGGCGCGGCGGCTGACCGGTTTCGTCAATCCCTCACGGTCCATCTGCAACAAGTAGAAACGCACCGTCCGGGGTTGGAGGTTGACGCCAAAGGCCAGAAGCTGTTGTCGGATACGTGCGGCACCGGCCGGAGAGCGGATTTCCTTGAGAGCCTTGAGGATGGCGACCTTCCACATGGCGCTGTTGTCCTTCATACGATACGGCCATCATGCCGTATTATTTTTCAACTTCAAGCCATGTTTTCGTTTGCCCGTCCATATCCAACCCCTATGATTCGGCCGTTGGTTGCCATTGTTGGTGATGACTTGAACCTCTTAAGGAGAAGAACAAAACCATGAGTTATGTTGCTGACGTCCTCCAAATGGTCGAGAAGCGCAATCCCGGCGAACCCGAGTTCCTCCAAGCCGTCCGCGAAGTTCTCGAATCCCTCGAACCCGTCCTCAATCGCCACAGGAAATACCAGGAGGGTTGCATCCTCGAGCGCATCGTGGAACCGGAGCGACAGATCGTATTCCGCGTTCCCTGGCAGGACGACAAGGGCGCCATCCAGATCAATCGCGGTTTCCGGATTGAATTCAGCAGCGCCATCGGACCCTACAAGGGCGGCCTGCGTTTTCATCCGAGCGTCAACATCAGCATCCTGAAGTTCCTCGGTTTCGAGCAGGTGTTCAAGAATGCGCTCACCACCCTGCCGATGGGTGGCGTCAAAGGCGGCTCGGATTTCGATCCGAAGGGCAAGTCGGACAACGAGGTGATGCGGTTCTGCCAGAGTTTCATGACCGAGTTGCAGCGCCACATCGGTCCGGACACCGACGTGCCGGCCGGAGACATTGGCGTGGGGGGGCGTGAGATTGGTTTCCTCTTCGGCCAGTACAAGCGGCTGCGCAACGAGTTCACCGGCGTGCTGACCGGCAAAGGCCTGCGGTGGGGCGGCTCGCTGATCCGGCCCGAGGCCACCGGCTACGGCTCGGTCTATTTCGCCGAGGAGATGCTCAAGACCCGCGGCGAGTCCTTCAGCGGCAAGGTCTGCACGGTCTCCGGCTCCGGCAACGTCGCACAATATACGGTGGAGAAGCTGCTCCAGCTCGGGGCCAAACCGGTGACGCTCTCCGATTCCAACGGCACCCTCTATGACAAGGAGGGCATCAACCCGGAGAAGCTCGCCTGGGTGATCCACCTCAAGAACGTCAAGCGTGGCCGCATCAAGGAATACGTCGCCAAGTTCGGCGGCCAGTACCTCGAGGGCCAGCGGCCGTGGGGCATCAAGTGCGATTGCGCCTTTCCGAGCGCCACGCAAAACGAAATCACCAGCGACGATGCCAAGACGTTGCTCCACAACGGCTGCAAGCTCGTCAGTGAGGGTGCGAACATGCCAAGCACCCCGGCCGCCGTGGATCTGTTCGTCGCCAACAAGATCCTCTACGGCCCCGGCAAAGCCGCCAACGCCGGCGGTGTGGCCACGTCCGGATTGGAGATGAGCCAGAACTCCATGCGGCTCGCGTGGACGCGCGAGGAAGTGGACCAGCGCCTCAATGGCATCATGAAGGCAATCCACAAAGCCTGCTGTGAGACCGCCCAGGAATACGGCCAGCCCGGCAACTACGTCATGGGCGCGAACATCGCCGGCTTCGTGAAAGTCGCCGAGTCGATGCTCGACCACGGCCTGGTGTAGCCAGGGGACTCGCCACGGATAGGCGCACGCGGGCGGCCCTGGCCGGACGGTCGGGGCCGCTTTCGTTTTGCGGTCGCCGCGGGGCCTCTGGTACAATAGGCGTGCGCGGCCAGCGGAGAGACATCATCATGACCTTCTCGTTGACAACAGGGCTGCCGGGGCTGGACCACGTGCTCAAGGGCATCATGCCCGGTGACAATGTGGTCTGGCAGGTGGAAACCATCGGCGACTACAAGGCACTGGTGGTTCCCTACGCGGAAGCCGCCCACCGGCTGCGCCGCCGGCTGATCTACTTCCGGTTTGCCTCGCACGAGCAATTGATCCCGGACGATCTCGGCGCGGAGATTCATCACCCCAACCCCGACGCGGGGTTTGAGACCTTTGTCACGCAGGTTCACAACGTCATCGAGGACGCCGGCAAGGGTGCGATTTATGTTTTCGATTGTCTCTCGGAACTCGCCGCGAAATGGCAGTCCGACCAGTCGCTGGGCAACTTTTTCGTGCTGACCTGCCCGCGGCTGTACGACCTGGAAACCGTCACCTACTTCGCACTGTACCGGAACTACCACGCCACGTACGCCCTCGCCCCCATCACCTCCACCACCCAGTTCCTGCTGGACGTCTTTCGCCATACCAATCGCATCTACATCCGCCCCATCAAGGTCCAGCATCGCTCCACCTCCTCGATGAACATGATTCATGTGTGGGAGGGGGACGAGTTCAAGCCCATCACCAACAGTGCCGTCATTGCCGGCATCCTCGCCGCGGCCCGGTGGCCCGGCCTGCACGCGGGCAGCCGGCTCGGCTTTTGGAACCGGATGTTTGCCGAGGCGCAAAAGACCCACGACCGGGCCCAAGCCGGCGAGTGCCCGCCGGACATGGAACAGCCGGTGTTCCACCACCTGAGCCGGATGGTCCTCTCCCGCGACGAGGCGATCCTGAAGCTGGTGGCCAAACACCTGGCCCTGGAGGACATCCTGGAGGTGCGCGACCACATGATCGGGGTCGGGCTCATCGGCGGCAAGGCGATCGGCATGCTGCTGGCCCGCGCCATCCTCAAGCAGACCGATCCCCGGTTTGAGAACCTGCTGGAGGCCCACGATTCGTTCTACGTCGGGTCGGATGTGTTCTACACCTTCCTCGTCCGCAACGGCGTCTGGTGGATCCGCCAGAAACAACGGAACCCGGATACGTTCCTGGAAGGGATCGACGAGGCGCGCGCGATGATCCTGAACGGACGTTTCCCCGACTACACGGTCGCACAATTCGTGGAGATGTTGGATTACTTCGGCGAGTCGCCCTACATCGTGCGCTCCAGTTCCCTGCTGGAGGACAACTACGGCAACGCGTTTGCGGGCAAGTACGAGAGTGTCTTCTGCGTCAACCAGGGCACGCGCGAGCAGCGGCTCCAGGCCTTGATCGACACGCTGCGCCGGGTCTATGCCAGCACCATGAGCGAGAAGGCCCTCCGCTACCGTCTCCGCCGCGGGCTGCTGGACCTGGACGAGCAAATGGCCCTGCTCATCATGCGCGTCTCCGGTTCGGCGTACGGCACGGCCTTCTATCCCCAGGTGGCCGGCGTGGGCTTCTCCTACAACCCGTACGTGTGGAACAAGGAAATCGACCCGAAGGCCGGCGTCATGCGGCTCGTGTTCGGCCTGGGCACGCGCGCCGTGGACCGCACCGATGACGACTACACGCGCGTCGTCGCCCTCAACGCGCCGGAAAAGCGCCCGGAGGGGAACTTCGACGAAGTCTGCGAGTACTCCCAGCGCCGCGTGGACCTTCTCGATCTGGCCGCCAACCGGCTCGTGTCCAGCTATTTCACCGACTTGATGGAAGACAAGCCGGCGTTGCCGCTCGAGATGTTTGCCAGCACCGACCGCGAGGAACAGCATCGGGT
Source organism: uncultured Verrucomicrobiota bacterium (assembly GCA_964482575.1). Lineage (GTDB taxonomy): Bacteria > Verrucomicrobiota > Verrucomicrobiia > CAIQCK01 > CAIQCK01 > CAIQCK01. Next base: position 8,731 of record CAZAAF010000124.1, read on the forward strand.
GCTGACGTTCGACGGCCTGCTGAAGCGAACCCGGTTCGTCCAGGATATCCGCGACATCCTTCGCCGGCTCGAGGACGCCTACCAGCACCCCGTGGATATCGAGTTCACGGCGAATTTCGTGGACGACCAGCAGTACAAGATCAACCTGCTTCAGTGCCGTCCCCTGCAAGTGCAGGGCGTGGACCTGGTCAAACTCCCGGAAGCCCGCATTCCCGCCGAGAGCCGCATCATCGAAGCGCATGGCGCGGTGATCGGCCACAGCCGCGTGGTAAACGTGGACCGCATCCTCTACGTCGTGCCGTCGCTCTACGGCAAACTGCCGATTGCCCAACGCTACGAGATTGCCCGCCTCATCGGTCGCCTGAACCAATCCCGGCAGGCATCATCCCAAACCACCATGCTGCTGGGCCCCGGACGGTGGGGCACCTCCAGCCCGGAACTCGGCATTCCCGTCAATTTCACCGAGATCAACCGCGTGGCTGTCCTTTGCGAGATCGTCGCCATGCGGGAAAACCTGATCCCGGATGTCTCCCTGGGCACACACTTCCTCAACGAACTGGTGGAGATGAACATCCTCTACCTCGCCCTCTTCCCGCGGCAGGCACAAAACCAGCTCAACGAGGCGTTTTTCCTGCAGGCACCCAACCGGTTGCTGGATTTGGTGCCGGAAGCCGGCCCATGGGCCGGGGTGGTCCGCGTCATCCACGTCGCCGACCTGCCGGAAGGGCGCCAGACCCTCACCGTGCGCGCCGACGCGCTTGAGCAGCACGTCGTTGTTTACCAGCAAACCGCCTCTGCGGCCGACTGACCGCCTGAAAAACGGGCAGTGCTTTCCAAATCGCAGGCCGAGACTGTTCGGTCAGATCAAGGGATTCGTCCCCAATGCCGCCGGCTTGAACGAGCGGACGGATCACGCACCGGCTTGGGCGCATCGCCGGACACAATCCGAGAAGGCTTTTGCGGCGCCCGTCACCTTCCCCCGGGGAAACACCAATCCGATGACCAGGGGCTTCGGCTCGGGCTCCAGAAAAATGAGCCTCAACCGGGTCCCGGCAACGAGCGCGCTGGATTCCGATGCCAGCGCGATCCCGTTGCCCGCCTCGACGGCGGACATGAGGCTGGAAATGCCGTCGTGTTCCTCGGCGATGTGCAACCGCTTCCCGACCGGGGCAAAGACGGTCGCCAGCACATCGAAATAATCGGGATACTCCCGGCGGCTGTAGGCGATGAACGGTTCGCGCGCGTCCTCTTCCAGGGGCACGGCGCGACGCCGGGCCAGCGGATGATGCGGCGCCACGAGCAGGCACAACCGGTCCCGGACCAATTCCTCGAAAC